>CAIVQA010000052.1 GCA_903907935.1 uncultured Francisellaceae bacterium | reverse complement strand
TAAATAAAAATATATTTAAAATTTGGAGATCATTGATGCGTGACATTATAAAAAATAATTATGGCAAACATATTCAACCTTTTATTACCGCCATTAACCGATGGGCAGACGCTGAAATAAGAGCCAAATGCAAAGATTATTTTTCTTTTTTAGATCCAGACGCTTTGCAAGAAACAATAAAAGAAATATCATCTTTATTTCAAAATCATCCTATTTTTAACCAAGAGTATAATATACCTTTACCTATACAATATCTTTTTCTGGTCTATTTAATTAAAAAAATTACCAAAACTTTTACTACATCGCCACAAGAGCAAGAATTAAAACCTACTTGGTGGGGGAAAGAGCTTTTAACAAAATTTAATCTAGACCCAGTATTATTAAACATAGATCTTTCTTTTTTTACTAATGAACCTACAGAAACAGCATTAATTGATTTTATATGCGCTTGGGCAAAATGTGATAAAAAAACTTATAGCATAGATAGCGAGGCTAATTTATGTTTCGAAATAATGCACCTTATAGAAGCATTAAATATTGAAGTTAGCTATGCTAAAGGATTATATTCTTGGCTAAATCAATTAAATTTTAATCCTGGCCTTGCTGAAACATTCAGCAATTCAGACTACCATTACGATCTAATGCCAATACTTAAAGGATATAATTATTTTAGTTTACCTAATTGGAATACTCTAGAGATGATCGGAGCATTAAAAACTGATATTTGCCGTAATCATGACGTTATAGTTAAAGAAATAATGTTTTTAATCCAAAACCAACAACCAACAATCCAACCTAAACAATTATTAGAACAAACTAAATTAATGGCTGCTCAAATAAATCAGCATCCTTTTTTTAATACAGAATATTCTTTGTCTATTTGGTTACAACTGTCTTTTGCCATGCACTTGTTAAGATCACCAAATACTCGACCCATTTGGTGGAACCAATATGTTATAGTGGAATTATTACAATTATCTCCACTTTTTTTAAAACTACCTTTTTCTTTTTTTTCAACTAATCCTAGCAAAGAAGCTATAGAGCAATTTAATTGTTGTTTTAAAGACACACTAATGCTTACAAATAATTGGTTTAAATTGCCGCCGGCAAAGAAAAGAGAAACGAGAAGCCAGCTTGCTAGAATAGCTTCTGATGGGAATTACTTCGGTAAAAAATTAATCATTACACAAAATAACTCTTTATTTAAACAATTTATTGTTTATCGCCAAACGCAACCTTCATCTGAATATATTAAATTATTTAATATAAAATTTTTAAAAAGTATATATGACATCATTTGGAAAAATAAATTAGCTTCAGGCAAAAGTTACGAAGATTATCTAGAAATAGAGAATTCTTTTATAGCAACAATTAACCAAATTAGCAGCCATCCTTTTATAACATCACAATTTCCACTGTCATTTCAATATTTTTTCTTAACATATTTAGAAAATCTTTTACCACTAGATGCTAAAATTGAAGATCATTATTTTTACTTAATGTGTTGCCATGCCGTTCTTGATGAATTTAAAATTCCAGATCTTGATGTTTTATTAAAATCTTTAGCCCCCTTGTTTGAATTTAAAGAAGAAAAATATAGCCATGAAATAATTGAAATGGTTGAAATAATAGAGCAATTTTGTATAGCAAATCAATCAGAAACTACAGATACTTTTGAAACAACAATTGGTAGAATTGTAAAAGAAACAAAAAAGAAATATGACAAAGATCATAACGAGAGCAGCCCAACAGCTACAACTATCTCTGTGCTATCCTTACCTACTACTTTGCTATTTACGACTTCTGCTAAAACACAGCCAATTACAATAAACCAAGAAGAACAATTAGGCTGGAATTGCTTTGATATAGCTATTGGTATTAATCGAGCAGATCTAGTAAATTTTGCATTAGAACACCCAGAATTTAGGCACTTACTAGCTCCAGAAATTAGACAAGCAGCAGTTTTAACCGCTGTTTATCTTAATAACAAAGAAGAGGAACATGCTAAAAAACTCCATCAAAATATGGTGGAATTATCTGATTTAGCAGAAAAATTTAAACATATCCCATTTATAGCAGACAAATTAAATGCCCTAGCTGCCTTACAATTAACCGCTGGTTACCAACTTAAACCTACAGAATTACTGCAAAATACTTTACCAAGAAGTATGCATACCGCAGATTTAAGAAACAAAATTAATGATTATTTAAAAGCTTATGAAGCAATGAGGGATACAGTTAGTACTTGTAATGATTTAATAAAACAACCATCTAGGTTATCATTTGTTGAATTAGATGAATTTTTTAAACTATCAACCAATCAAGAAACTTTTCCAGATGCTTATACCATATTTATCCATAATAGAGAAAATCTTTTTACTAAATACGAAAAAAGTTTAGATGATTATTGCCAAAGTATAGATATTTATAGGCAGTATATCCAAGATTATTACGGTCAACAAAATTGGTTTTGTTTTCAAACGCAATTTGAACAAGACACAAAAAGTACTTCTATGGTCGATATAGCTGCTATAATGTTAGAGGCAACTATTATTATTTATCAAAACGATAAAGAAATTTATAGAACAGATACATGTGGCTCCAAAGTAATAGAAGTTACATATAATGGTAGAAATCATTTTATAAGAAAATCTATACAAGAAAATCCTCAATTAACTCAACAAGAATTATCACCTGTAGCTTCTACGGCGGCAAAACCAGGATTTTCTACTCCGTAAAATAAATTTAGGAAACCATTCACACCGTCATTCCGAGCTAGCATTAGTGTCTTCTATAACATCATGTTCTCGAAAAATACTACAAAAATAAGGGTGCTTTAAATTTTCTTTGTGGTTGAGCGTAACATCTTGATTTTTTGTATAGATGCTAAAATAATGGTAAGGTTTAATTTTAATAATATTTGTAGTAACGCCTTGTGTTTAGCTTTGGCAATTGATAGCTCTGATCTAGGTCCTAACTCTCTGGTTAGTAGATCGCTGCTTCTAAACCTCATACCATGAGCAATATAATTATGAAAGTTTAATTCAGAGAGATTCTACATTACACAGTTTATCGGATACTACTCCCAATTTTTAAATATTTTTGCAACAATGCCTTTTCTATTATGCTCTAAAACTTTTTTAGAACGTACATTTAGGTTTATTACAATGCTTAGAAGCTCTAAAAGTGTTAGCAAATGCCCTAATACCTTTTTCAATTTCTAATTGTTTATGATCCATTTCATCCAATAAAGATTGGTTATTTCTCATAATGCCAGGATCTAAAGTAATTTTTTCAGTGCTTGAACTTCTACTAGCTTCATCTATTTGCAGCTTAATATTAGCCAAATAAGTGATGCGTTGTTGTTCTATTATATAAAGTGATATAGTTTGTAATATCTGCGGATTAGCAGAAACTATTTCTTCTGTTAAGTTTAGCCATGGGTAGTAAACACCTCTCGCTATATTTTTAAAATCTTCTTGTTCTTGCTGGCTCATGTGGTCAAATTCTTTTTGGGTCGAATGAAATGTTTCCAAGTAAAATGCTAAATTAGCTTTTAAATCTTGATGAGTATTATAATCTAATTGCTTAAACATTTTTTATCTCCTTTTCTCACTTTTATTTATTTCCTTTTTAAACGATTTTTAGGTTCTGTCAAAAAATTCAGCCATTTTTCGAATTTTTGCACAAGATGTAGTATAATTAATTTTTAAATCATCATATATATTGTATCTTATGGCTGAGTTTTGACAGAACCTAATATTCTTATACTTTTTAGCGTATCAATTAAAAATAAACTAAACAATCAAAATATTGACTTTTTTATTTTAGGAGAGCATCAAATTGGACGTACCATTTTCTTGGGTGTTAACTAAATAGAGGACAAGAAATGAAAAATCAAGGCAAATCTTACGATATTATTGCGGATGGTTTTGCTAAAATGCGAGATTCTTTTAATACAGAAAAAAAATATCTCGATGCATTAATCAATTATATACCAAAAAAATCACATATCCTTGATATAGGCTGTGGTTCTGGCTTTCCTATCGCTTCTTATTTAATTGAGAGAAATTTCCAAGTTACCGGTGTAGACGGATCTCAAGAATTATTAAATATCGCCAAAACAAAATGCCCAAAAATGCTTGGACTTTATGGTGATGTTCGCACCATTGAGTTAAATCAAACTTTTGATGCTATTGTTGAATGGTGGTGTCTTTTTCATCTTCCTAAAACAGATCATGAGCACATGATTGCTCGTTTTGCCAAATGGCTAAAGCCTGGCGGAATCCTTGAGTTTACAAGTGGTGATAGTGAGTATGAAGGCACTAACAGTAATATGCTGAATCAAGAGCTACATTTTTACAGCCTTGATCCTAAAAGCTATGAAGAATATCTTACAAAATTTGGATTTAAATTAATTTTAAAAGAAAACGATCAAGAGCATCATCTTGTTTGGATAGCAAAAAAGAATCGAAACAGCAATGATGAGGTATAAAAAATTAATTGGCGAAAAATTATTTAGTAGGAAATTTATTAACCAACAAGTAGAATCAGCTTTTGGTTCTTTAGTTTTAAATAGAATGCTCGATTTAGGAAAACCTGTTTCTGTTAGAGCTTAGAGAGTATCGATTATACAAAAAGTAAATATTTACGCACCAACGCCCCTACTTGGAGAAAGCTTTTTTAACTTTCTCGATAGCTCTAGTATCTTTTTCTAAAAAAGACTTGAAGTAATCAGAAATTTCATCTGTAGTTATATCCAAAACTCCTTGCTCCATACCATCAAAAACCCGTATCGCTAAAGTTTTCGGAGACTCTTTTTTAACATCAAGATTTTGAGACATGTCGGTATCAATAGGACCTGGATAAACACCAAAAACAGGAATTGTAAGTGAATTCATTCTCATTTCTATTCTAATAGCTTGGGTTAAAGAATAAACGGCAGCTTTAGAAGCTGAATAAGTGATATGCATGGGAGAAGGATATAAACCTCCTATAGAAATTATGTTTACTATAGCTCCTGCACCATTTTTTATAATCTTTTTTGAAAAAGCATTAATAAGATGAAGGGGGGCAAAATAATTAACCTCCATTTCCTGACGGGCAGTTTGTTCGTCATAATTGAATAGACAACCAGTAGATCCGCAAGCTCCAGCATTATTCACTAAGACCTGAGTATCGCTTGTAGCTAGCGCAACTTTCTGAATTTGATCAAGTTTGGTGACGTCTAGTAGAATTGGAACTACTTGCGCTGGAAACTTTATCACTAAATCATCTAGCTGAGAAATATCACGCACTGTGGCATAAACCTTTTTAGCACCTCGTTTAATGGCTTCCTCAATAAGAGCCCAACCAATGCCATGTTTTTTACTGGATCCAGTCACTAAAATAACCAAATCTTTAACAAAAATATTAAACATATACCCAACCTATCCTATATTAATCAAATGTATAACTAATACTATATTTACGCACCAACACCTTAAGTTTGTATGGCATCAACAATCTCCTGATATATTTTTTAAAATTTAAATAAAAATAATAAAAGATAATCAATAATTGCTATCTAACTTTAAATCTTTATGCAACATATACACCTCTCGCCAGGATCTGAGCGTAAAAATGGCAATGCTCAACTAACTTCATTTAATCACTTAATTTTGCTATAAAAAAAGTATTAGGTCTAGTGGGGTTCCCGTCATGCAACTTAACCCGATCAGCTAAGGCTTAAAATTGGAGGATCCTTTAGGTTTACTATCCATTTCTTTTTTAGGAGCTATAGATAAAACAGTAAACTCAACTGCAGTACCTATAGTTTGTCCTTGGTTATCTGTATTAGGGGAAGACATTAAACCTTTGAATATAGGAGCAGACTTCTCTGAAGCTGTTTGATCATTTGATGAACTTGATAACATAGTGTCCAAAGATTCTCCGCATAATCTATATATTGCTTTAAGCCCTCGTCCATGGATATCTAGTGATGCTTTAGTTTCTTTTTTAGATAATAATTCTTGTACATCAAAAAACTTCCCACTCATATCTTTAACAATAATTTTAATTCCTTCTTGTAGGCGTTCAAACTCTACTGTTACAAAATTTCCAATATTCTCTGGTAAACTTGAATGTTCTTTAATCTTGTCTGTAATATTAGTACGAAATAACAAGGTTGTAGCAGCTTTGCCAACACTTTTTAAACCATGTGTTAATGCATTCATAATTAATTCATTAATTGCAAACTCAGTAAAAAAAAACTATTTCAGGGCGAATAGTTTCACTAATAAATTGTGCTATCTTTTGTCCTCCTTCCATGGTTTTAAAGTTGAATTTTGCTTGTTGAACCATTAATTGGAGACTTTCTGTGATATCTGTACCTTCACCCATAACGATGTTTATCCTCGTTTTATGAGTTAAGTATAGATCTATATTGCTATTCTTTTAATTGTTCTATTTTTTCTTTCCAACTTATAGGAATAGCTTTAGTCAGAGTTACTGAAGTGCTTTGTACTTTAGTTAATAAGGCAGAATTTTGCCACCAATCATGATTAGTTATGGTACGATTATTTTCCAGCAACATAACACTAAACATTAGTAATAGTACACCTCTAGCAATTCCAAACTGCAATCCTAATAACTTATCTATAAATTTACCAAAACCTTGAGTTTTTATAGTTTGGCAAATTAAATAAATAATTATACTGCCAACAATAAACATGAAAATAAAAATTAAAACCCCTGCTATCATTTCTTTAATAAAATCTGATTCTATAAAACCAAAAAGAAAAACTAAATATTTTCTGAAAAAAATTGCACTAAAAATTGCTAAAGATAAACTTGCTAATTGTAGTACCTCTTTTATTAAACCACGTAAAATACCTATCATTCCCGATACGAATAATAACAATATCATAATACAATCTAGTTCATTTAAATGCATATATTTAACCTTTATTTACTCTCAATAAATGAGTTTTCGGTGTCCTAGAAAAACAAGGAGTGTTGTTTGAGCCCCGCGAAGCGGGGCAAGTTTCACGCGCAAAATGTCAGGATAGACATTTTGACGCGCGCAGCGCGCCCGCAGGGCTCGCGCCAGGATGGCGCGAATCACTTGTTTTTTAGGATACCGAAAACTCTTCTGCGATCAGTATAGTTTAATCTTTAGTAACTTAGTTAATATATTATAGATCCTATCTCTATGTTGCCGCCGATCTATTATCATATCAATAAATCCCTTTTCTATTAAAAATTCACTACGTTGAAAAAACTCTGGTAGCTTTTCTTTAACTGTTTGTTCAATAACTCTAGGCCCTGCAAAACCAATTAATGCTTTTGGTTCAGCAATATTTAGATCTCCTAACATAGCTAAACTTGCAGAAACCCCACCAGTACATGGATCTACTAATACTGATATATAAGGAATTTTAGCATCAGAAAGCTTTTTTAAAACGGCACTAGTTTTTGCCATTTGCATTAAAGAAATTAATGATTCTTGCATTCTGGCTCCACCACTACAAGAAAAACAAATTAATGGTATTTGTTCGTTTAAACTAATGGTAGCTGCTTGTACAAATTTTTCACCAACCACTGCCCCCATAGAACCACCTATAAACCCAAATTCAAATGCACAAGTTATAACTGCCAATCCTTGTAAGGTGCCTTTAATAACAATTAGAGCATCGTTCTCACCGGTAGTTTTTTGTGAATCAATTAACCGATCTTTATATTTTTTAGTATCACGAAATTTTAAAAGATCTATTGGTTTAAGATCAATTGCTATCTCTCTTCGTGGACCAGGATCTAAGAAATAATCGATACGTTGCCTGGCAGTTAGCCTTATATGGTAACCACATTTAGGGCAAACATATAAATTTTTTTCTAATTCGTGTTTAAACAAAAATGCCGCACATTCTTGGCATTTATTCCATAAACCTTCTGGTATATTAGTTTTTTTGGTAGTTTTAGACGTTTGAATTTTCGGTATAAATTTTGAAAACCAGCTCATAAAAAATTAAATCCCCGCGTTATTTTTGGTAATTTAAATTGTTCCAGATACCCGACATCAGCTAAGTATAACCCTTCTGGGGGAGCAGTAATAGAGGCGGCTTTTCTATTTTTAGCTAACAATACCTCTTTAGCCCAAATTGGCTTATAATTGCCTTGCCCAATTTCGATTAATACTCCAACCATATTTCTAACCATATGATGTAAAAAAGCATTTGCCTTTATAGCTATTTTAAATAATTCTTGTTTTTTAGAAATACTGATTTCGTATATTTCTCTGAAAGCTGTGTTACTCTGGCAATCTGTTCCTCTAAAGCTTGAAAAATCATACTCTCCTATCCAATAATAACTAGCTTCTTGCATAGTGAGCAAATTTAAATCTTTATATTGCCAATTAACATAATTTCTATATAAACTTGAATTAACTTTAGAGTTATGTATCAAATAATTATAAGTACGATATATGGCAGATTTTCTAGCATTAAATGTAGGATCCATTTCTTTACTCCAAATAACTCTAATATCTGGAGGTAAATAACGATTAACTCCAAACACCCAAGAATCTACTTTACGATTTGATACAGTATCAAAATGGACTACCTGAGCCATAGCATGTACTTTAGCATCAGTTCTGCCTGCACATATAGTTGATATAGGATGATTAGCAATAGACGATATTGCCGAATCTACTTGTTGTTGTATTGTAGGTAAAACATCATGTTTTTGACGTTGCCATCCATAGTAATTAGAGCCGTCATACTCTATTCCTAACGCTATGCGAAGCATTTTATTAATGAATCTATTTGCTCTTTATATTTTGATTCTTTTATGGTTGCTGTATTTAGATCTTGTAAAATATCTTTAGCGCTATTTCGATCTCCTGCTTCTAAATATTGTTTAGCAAGAGCTATTTTTAATTCTAATTCTTCATTTCTGGTAGATATAGTATTTAGAATAGGGTTTGAATAAATATTTTGATTTGAATTAGTAAATAAATCTTCTGATCCATATTGTTCTTCTGGAACCATTAATAAATCTGGATCTTGAGGTACAGCTGGTCTTGTAGACTGGGCCGGCTTCAATGGTTTTGATTCTGGTGTAGATTCTTCTATTGTAGAAACCGGATTTTGTTGCATCATTCTATAAATTAAAAAAATAGTAGTAGAAACTAAAAAACAGGCCCATAATAAATCATTACCATATTTTTTAATTAACTCTAAATAAGAATTAGTTATTTCTGGGGTAACTGCTTTAGAAGTTTCAATGGTATTATTAGCAACTTCTTTATTTTTATTACGCAAAGATTCTAATTCAGAGTTGATTTGGATCATAGCTAAGCTTTCTGCTAATGGTAGTGAATCTTCATGCAATAGAGAGGCAGTTGGTTTTAAATCTAATAGTTTTTCATAATTTAATTTAGGTTTTTTGGGTTGCTGAGAAAATATGTGCAAAGAAGATGCTATTTTATCTAAAAGAAAATTTTTAGAATTATCACCTTGAGAACTTTCTTCAAATTGATCATTGGCAACTGGCTCAGTAGTAACTGCCGGTTCTCTTGCAACAACCTCATCAGCTATAGCAATCATTTGTTGTTTTTGTTCTAAAGATACCTCGTTTTCCGTAGAATCTTCTAATGCCGTTGCAAAAATAGCATCACTTAATTCGCTTTTAATAAGATTATCAGAAGTATTTGTTTGTTGGCTAATGGGTACTTCTCTTTTTACTGGTTTACCATCTACCGCTACAGGATCTAATAATACTGTATAGCTTTTAATTATTTTTCCATCTGGCCATACCACTTGAATCAAAAAATCTAAAAAAGGATTTTTAACTGCTTTAACTGTAGAAACATGAATTACTGTTGTTGTATCAATACGTTTAACTTCAAATTTTAATTTAGTTAAAAAAAATGGCCTAGGTGTAACGGCTCGCTTTCGAAAACGCCTCGGCTTGCAATCAGCGATCTAATTTGGCCCAAATAAATCGCGAATGAAAATTATCTTCGGCTCACTTTAATCGCGAATGAAAAAAATCTGGCCCAAATTAATTGCAAATGAAAT
>CAIVQA010000051.1 GCA_903907935.1 uncultured Francisellaceae bacterium | reverse complement strand
TCACGAGCAGTAATGTATTCGGTAACATCTGTAGGGTTGGTGTATATTATAAAATATTTTAATAAGTTTGGTATTTTAATGATAGGGTTGCCAATTACTATAAGTTTTTTGTATGGAGTATTACATTTTGAACAATTGGAAGCTGAGCAAAGTAAAATGTTGTCAGCGGGGTTGATTTTTAAATCCTAAACAATATTCTAAACAAAAATGTATGATCTAAGGTAGTTTTGATTTAAAAAAACGGATCGATCTGGTTTTTTTAAAAAATAATAACATATTTAAAATGACAAATATTCTGGGTAAGACGGGTCAAGTGGAAGAATCCCCGCGTGTCCAGACTAACCGCTAAATGTCTCAGCAAGAGAGTAACTTGCCTGGGTAGAAATCAGAACCCAGTAACTTGAATAGCAGTGCGGAGGGCAACCGAAACACTGAAGCCTATTGACCAAGCCATGTTTAGCATGGTGAGTGAACTACCAGGCCGTAATGAAAATGAACACAGAAGTAGCCTCGTAAGTCCGTTATTCCGAAAGCTGAGCCGTTTGGGGTTTGGCGAAAGCAGCATGGGATGTCGAACACTGATCGATGCGACAAACCATTTCGGCTGGGTGTTAGTGACAGCATGGTAGTAAGGGATATCGAAGCAACTGGAGAAGCCTTGTTTATCCCAGAAGAAAGATCTGGAGTAAGGTAGGAACTATAACCGGGACACGGGAAACGAACCGAAAGATAAACAAGGTGGCGGAAGGGTGTGTAGTAGCGACGAAGAGGAGTAACGTCCTGGAGCAAAGGCACCATATTGTTAATAACTTTTTCGACAAAACAGGAGGCAAAGGTTAATGATAAAAACACCTATTAGTTTGCAAGACTTGAGACGGAAAATATACGTTAAGGCGAAGGCTGAAAGCCAAGGGCGCTTTTGGGGTCTATATACGCATATCTGTAAAATAGAAGTGCTAAAAGAAGCTTACCTATTAGCAAAACAAAATAAAGGTGCACCAGGAATAGATGGTGTAACTTTTGCTGATGTTGAAAAAGTCGGAGTAGACTCTTACCTAGCAGCACTTCAACAACAATTGCAAACGTAAACCTACAAGCCGTTAAGAGGAAAGAAAGTAAAAATCTTAAAAGCTGATGGAAAAAGTTTTAGAGAATTGAACATTCCCTCTATTCGCGACCGCGTAGTGCAAGGCGCAGTAAAGCTGATATTGGAACCTATTTTTGAAGCGGATTTTCAAGACGGTTCATATGGATATCGGCCAAAGCGACAAGCAGCAGATGCAATCACTCGTGTTAGTAAAGCAATAATAAGTCGCAAAACGCGTATTTTAGATTTGGACATCTCCAAATTTTTCGATACTGTACGACACAACATTTTATTGCAGAAAATTGCAGCACGAGTACAAGATCAGAATGTGTTAAGATTAGTGCGGTTAATACTAAAAGCAACTAGTAAACGAGGATTACCGCAAGGCGGTCCACTGTCACCACTAGCAAGTAACATCTATCTCAATAGCATTGATCAAATGCTAGAGAAAGCTAAACTTGTAACGCAAGGTAGAGGTCACAATAATCTTGAATATGTAAGATGGGCAGATGATATGGTAATCATGGTTGACCATTTTAAGCGACACGCATGGCTAATGACAGCAGTAACTAAAAGGTTACGAGAAGAATTGGGCAAGCTTGAGCTTAATCTAAACGAACAGAAAACCAAAATCATTAACTTTTCAGAGCCAAAACAAAGCTTTAAATTTATGGGATTTGATTTTAGAGCATGTTTAACCCACAAGAGAAATTTGGGAGTTATAACTACTCCATCAAAACAAGCTCGAAGCAAATTACAAAGTAAAATTAAAGAAACGTTCAGAGTAAATCTAGGAAATTCTGTACAACAAGTAGTTAAAATCATCAATCCAATTCTGCGAGGATGGGTTAATTACTTTCGTATAGGAAATTCCGCCGATTGCTTTAGAGCAATAAAAGATTGGACTGAAAAGAAAGTACGTCGACATATTTATAGAGCAAAACAACAACGTGGTTTTGGTTGGAAGAGATGGAGTAAAGAGCAAATATATCGATACACAAAGTTATACAATGACTATGGAGTTAGGTATAATTACTCGTGAAAGTCTCCACGAACAATAGGCTACATAAACTTTAACAAGAAGTTAACAAGAAAGCGTATTGCGGTAAATCCGCACGATGCGTTTGAGGTGGCAGGTGCTGGAAACGAGGTATAATATAATACAAGCGCGCCAGTGCTTGACCCTACAGAATTGCAAAACACGCGTCCGCCAAACTACCATTTGTTACTAAATTATTCAATTACATGAGCATCAGTAAAATTTAAATAAATTGCTGTCGTCTCTAATCTATCATGTCCTAATGCTTTTTTTTATAGCTGCAAGCGAAATTCCTTTTTGCAAAGCAAGAGTTGCAAAAGTATGGCGTAATACATGCTGAGTAACTTCTTGTGTAATTTTTGCTCTATTAGCAATTTGCTTAACAATTTTTTGTACCTGCCTGATACCAACAGGAAAACTATCATTAATAGCAAAATAATGTTCTAGCAAAGCATGTACTCTTTTAGAAAGTGGGACTACTCGTTTTTTTGTTTTCTTACCATATGGGTCCAACTTGTATCTTGGAATCAATAACTAAAAGATGATTAAATCACTTGAGAGCACTTGGGTGATGGGGACAAGAAAGCCGTGGTCCAACTTAGGACAATGATCCTGTTTTGCAGATTTAGCAACTTGTCCCTGCTTTGTTCTCTAAAGATCGGACAGTGTCTTAGGCCTCTATATGTAGAAGAGCCTGCATTTACAAGGTTGATCCAGAACAAAATTTCCCAAGAGTGTGTAATAATAAGCTTAACATATTAAGGGTGGTGCGAGATGATTTTAGGTGTTGATATTAGTAAAAACAAGTTTGATGTCGCTTTGATTTTGAACGATAAAATAAAAACAAAACAGTTTTCTAACAATAATAAGGGATTTTCAAACTTAATTGATTGGCTTAAAAATAAGAACGTGCAATGTTTGCATGTTTGCATGGAAGCAACCGGAAATTATGGTGAAGCCTTAGCAACTTATCTTTTTGATCTTGGGTATAGAGTGAGTATCGTTAACCCTGCTCAAATTAAAGGATTTGGACAAAGTGAATTATCCAGAAACAAATCTGATAGAGCAGACGCTCAATTAATTGCTCGATTTTGTAAAGCTATGACACCAAAAGCCTGGCGGCCAAAACCTGAGCATATTAGGGTGTTACAATCGTGGGTTCGACGATTGGAAGTACTGCAAGATATGCAACAACAGGAGAATAATAGATTAGAGGTTGCTCCAGCAGATATAAAAGCTTCTATAGATGCAATAATTGAGGAACTATCTGTAACGGCTCGCTTTCGAAAACGCCTCGGCTTGCAATCAGCGATCTAATTTGGCCCAAATAAATCGCGAATGAAAATTATCTTCGGCTCACTTTAATCGCGAATGAAAAAAATCTGGCCCAAATTAATTGCAAATGAAAT
>CAIVQA010000050.1 GCA_903907935.1 uncultured Francisellaceae bacterium | reverse complement strand
TTCGTATGGGACAATTTTACGCATAAATATTCCTGAACCCAAAAAAGATCCAAGTTCAATGGTCGCTTTTATTACTTTTGAAGACAGAGAAACAGCTATACAAAAATTCTATAACGCTGAACAAGGAGACCGAAAGCATAAACTTAGATTGTTGTAAAAATTAACCACAATTATTAACGAACAAGAAAACTAAGAACTTTAAGTAGTCTATTCATCGTAAAATACATGCTATAGCCCTTTTGTTAATTCAGACAGAATGCTCCAAATTCTTTGTACCTTCATTCTGCACCTCGTGTAATCAATGCAAATAAATTATTCTATCACGTTATTTATTAACGTTGTTTACATTGTTTACACTATTTTTGGTACTACAGAGAATACGGGTACTATGAAACCGAAACGTACGTCAATTTAATTCATCAGGTATTTTATAGGCAAAACCAAAGTTACTGCCTTTAAATGCCATGCCTACTTTAATTAATTGATAACCAAGATCTTCATATTTTTTACCATACTGATTTTTATCAATTTGCGCTAATGCATCATTTTCAGCTAATTTATCTAAATCTTCCTGTTTCTTGTCAGATACTTTTAATTCTCCAATAACACACAATTTTAATTTATGATTGATTACTAAAAAATCTGGTCTGGTTTTTCTTAAACTAACATTATTAGCTTCACACATTACTTCATAATCTTGATTCTTAGGATCTATATTAATACACCTTAATTCAGTCATTATGATAAATTGATAAATAAACTCTTTTAAATCTACATTTTCTAAAGTATTAGCACTTCTTCCTCCACCACTAAAAATTCTAGCACTATATGCCGAATTATTTAGCATCTCTGTTAAAGCTAGTTTAAAATTTAATAAATCTCCAATTAATAAACTATTAGCGGCTTTGGTTAAAACAGGTGTTGCTGTAAACCAGTTATCTATGTATTTTCTTATTAATCTTTTTATTTCTTCGTTTGGTAAACGTACATGTTGTTTATCACCATCTTTAACCAAGGTTAAATAACCAGTATGTACTAATACACTCCATAAGATTTCCTGGTTATTATTGAGATCATCAAAAGACACTCTTTTTTCTAATTCAAACTTCAATTCTGCTTGATTATTTTTAATTAAATTACGAATGTTTATTTTATATTCTATTGATGATCGCTCTACTAACAAACTTCTAATGATTGCTGGATCTGCTGTTTCTGCCCAATATGCTTCTAAGTCCCCATTATTATCTATACATCTCATAATTGACCATGGATTATAAATAACATGTTTGCCTATTGTGTAACCGTTATACCAATTTTTTATAACTTGTAGATCAGTAGTAATTTTAGCTTTTATTAATAATGTATTAACTTCTTCTTCTGTAAAACCATAGTACTCACTAAACCTCGGATCTAAAACAGTATATTCTCGTAAATTATTTAAGCTAGAAAATATATTTGCTTTGGCAACCCTCAAAATTCCAGTAAAAATTACTTTTTGAATGTGATCATTAATCATACCGGCAGGCTTAGCGAAAGCTGAAAATATTCCACTAAATGTAGAAGTTAATTGATCTAAAATTTCTTGATTATCAAAATATTTATTGATTAAGCTATCATATTCATCAACAAAAATATACACTGGTTTACTATGAAATTTACATAACAACTCTGCTAAAAAATTAATACTATCAGATAATTCTGCATCATCTTTTGGTTCTCCTCGACTAAGACGATCAAATTTTTCTAAATCTTTTTGCTCTGAAAATATCGATCGAACAACAGTTTGATGTTGTGCAATTTGTTTATAGATCTCTTCGGTAATACCTTCTGGTATTTTATCTGTATTAAAACGTTTTTTATATTCAGTTATTTTTTGATCCAACGCCAGATTAAATTCTTGATTAAATTTCTTATCAATAATCTTCTTTAAATCTTCTGCAAGATAATTAAATTCAGAAAAAAGTTTTGCTATTCTGCCAATTATCAAGCCTTTAATTTTGATCCAATCTGGTTTGGTAATATCATCTTTGCTTGAGTCGTCTCCTGACAAAGCAAAGCTAATAAAGATTGCAGGATATTGTCTCATATAAGTTTTAGCTAATTTAGAATTAGCGTTTATTTTTAATATGTTAAGCTCTGTAAACAAATCATTACATTGTTTAATAAATTCTGCACTTTTACCCATACCTGTAAGTTGATCGCCATGAACAAAAAAATAAAACAACATGTTCATATTAATAGTTTTACCCCATCTCCTAGGGCGAGTAATTAATAGAGGATCTGTTTGAGAATCAATAATGTCTTGAATAAATAAAGATTTATCTACAAACAGGCCAGTTTTTCTGCTGTTTTCAATTAACTCTTTAAAATCACCAATATTTCCAGCCATAATATATTCCTAATTGTTAAAAGATATCTTTACGTACTTGTAAATCACTTACACCTACTAACTTTCTAAAAACTCCAATCACCATTTTAATTTGGTGCTTTTTCATAAAATTCGATTTTTAAATCACAAGTAAATAATCTTATTTCGGCTTCTCTTAAAATAACAGTTTTTAAATATTTTATTTTTTCACCTGCTACTAAACCTTCTAATTCATACGAAATTTCTAAAGGCTGCTTAAAACTTTTAATCTTTTCATACTTATTAATAATAGCTGTTATTTCGGTTAACTCTCCCACCCTACTCCATTTAAAGTCACTTAACGCATTATTTTCAATTGCTAGAATTAATCTGGTTAAACTGTCGGTTCCACCCAATGAACCACCAACTAATGATAACTGAATTTTGGTATTAAAAGTAGCTTCTTTCTTAGGGTATAATTTTGGGTTAATTACCATATGCAACTTTTGCATTTCTTGCGCCCGCATTTCATCCGGTGCATGTAAATAAATTTGAGTGGTACTAAATGATTCATGCCGATGATTTGCTTGGATCATAGTGCCTGAAATTCCCACTAAATCCTGGTGGCTAGCCGATAAATGCCTTAACCAATGCGGCGATAAACTTTCTAACTTCTGTCTTTTTTGCGGATTTCTTTTAAATTTTTTAGCGGCAAGTTTTCCTATGTCCTTAACATTGGTAAATAATTGCCTCACACTTAATGGTTTTTTAGTTTTTGGCCAAGCTAATACTGGCTCTAAATGTAACGGCTCGCTTTCGAAAACGCCTCGGCTTGCAATCAGCGATCTAATTTGGCCCAAATAAATCGCGAATGAAAATTATCTTCGGCTCACTTTAATCGCGAATGAAAAAAATCTGGCCCAAATTAATTGCAAATGAAAT
>CAIVQA010000049.1 GCA_903907935.1 uncultured Francisellaceae bacterium | reverse complement strand
TATTCCAGTAAAACTCCAGAAAAAGTTTTATCTCCGAGAGAAGAAGCTATGCAAGAGTATGCTTTAGCCCAAAAAAAGAAAAATTTAAAAATTTTAGAGATTGAAACTCAAACTAAGGATTTTGCGCAACAAGAATGGCTAAACAATTTGTCAGACAAAGAACTTTTAGAGTTAAATCAAAATGATAATTTGCGTCCTGAAGGTATGCCAGAAAAGGTTTTTGAGTTCTCTAGGAGAAAAAAAGCGCTGGCGCTTGCAAAAGAATATTTTGATATAGCTATATGGCCAACCAAACAAAAACAAATTTTAAATACAAACAATGAAAACAAAAACTAAAAATTGTATTTAAAGGCCGATAATAGCTTTGCAAGGGTTTTGGTACAGCAAGGTTGAGAAAATGTTGCTAAACGCAAATTTGGTGCCTCTAACTATGTTTATAAATCAAACTTTTTGTATGGAAACTATAAACCATCAAAAAGCTTTTTATCTATTCCTCATTGTAAGTATTCTAGCATATAACGATTCATAGTTCTTTCATACCATCAAGACAACATACAACCTTAGGTTATCGTGAAATAATTTCATGCAGGCAAGAAAACTTAATTCAGCCAAAAGCAACGCCGATTTAATTATGTGTCCAACTGTTAATTTGCAAGCCATCTGTTTGGCGACCCATTTGAAAATTATTTGTAGCGGTTTTTTTGTATAGACATTTCGTTAAATTTTGATGTTTTAATTTATTTTGATAACAAAAAACAAGAAAAATTAGCCGTCAGGCTGTTTTTTTGTGATAATATGATTTTATTGAAAAAAACAAGGTTTTAGTAAAAATAAAAAACATAATTTTTTTATAGCACTAAATGAATCTTAAATATTAGTGATCTTCTTAAAAATGCTGCTATTGGGCGGATAACTAATAGCACCAAAAAAGTCAATAAATATAAGACCAAACAAACTGTATAGCAACAAAACTTTTAATCTTGCCTTAACTATTTCCTTAATTTTCACTTTCTATTTTTTGCCTTTATTTTTCTTAGCTAAGTTTTTGGCTTATAGTTAAAAACTACAGTTCAGTAACTAAAGACTAAAGCAAATTCATTAGAATCAAAAAACCGCATAGCGTATAACAAGCACGCTAACCTAGTAGCGACGAAAGGAGCGAATAGCGCACTTATATGTTGCTACGCAACATCCAGTTTGCTAAGATGAATTATGGCGATATACCATCAGCATATAAAAGTTTTTAGCAGAGCTAAAGGTAACAATATAGTTAAGTCTATTGCTTATCGTCGTGGGATTACATTAACGGATCCAATAAGCGGAAAGATTTATGATTATTCTCGTAAAAAGAATGTGATCCATAGTGAGATAGTTCTTCCCAAAGATGCTACTAAATGGATTAAAGATCTTGTTGATTTAGAAAAAATTGATGCAAATAAAGCGTCACAGTTGTTAGCTGATTCCATAGAATTGCGAGAAAAAAGAAAAGATTCTCAATTAGCTAGAGAAATTGAAATTGCATTACCAATGGAATTAGATAAAGAACAAAATTTGGCATTATGTCATGATTTTATATCATTTTTTACAGAGCAGGGAATGGTGGCGGAATTTAATATTCATTGGGAAAATGGAAATCCACATACCCATATAATATTAAGCATGAGAGAACTTATTGAGGATGGTTGGGGTAAAAAAACAGTAGAATGGAATAATAAAAATTTTATTAATAAATCTAGAGAAATTTTGGCAGAGAAAATGAATAATCATTTATTTATGGCTGGAATCGAAACAAAGGTAAGCCATCTTTCAAATTATGATTTAGGGATAGATCAAGAAGCTACAGTTCACGTAGGAAATCGCAACAATTCTAATCAACAAGCTAGAGAAACAAATAATAAAATTCATTTAGAAAATCTAAACAAAATAATAGAAAATCCAGAAATTATTTTCGATAAATTATCATTACAACAATCAACTTTTGATCTTAAAGGTATAGCTAAAACTTTGAATACTCAATTAGATCCGGCTAATCAGGAAATTTCAATTACACCAAAAGAAATTGGGGTAATTAACTTTGAGGGTACAGCAGCGCCCAATTTGTGGCTAGTGCCTTCTGTGGATCAAAAAATGACACTTTTAAATATTCAAGAAGTTCCTTTACCGAAAATAGAAATCCAACCAAATTCTAGTCCACAGCAGGTAGTTGAGCAAATACTAATGGAAATTACTAAGAGTGAGTCTGTTTTTACTGAACGTTATTTAACTTATGTTTTATCTAAGCATGTGAAAAATCCTTTAGAAGTAGCCAAAATTTTATTAGAAATTAAATGTTCAACTAAGCTTATGTCAATTGGTTTTGGTGAAGATGGACGAGAACGCTATACCACTAGAGATATGTTTGATATTGAAAATGAGTTGCAAGATTTAGCAGTTGAATTAAGTAGTAAAGCCGAACATAAAGTAGCAGGCAGGTTAATTAATAGGTGTCTTAAAAAATTTAATCTTAAGGATGATCAAGCTGAGGCAATTAGATTTATTCTCAAGGGTAAGGATATTTGCTGCATTATAGGTCGAGCCGGAACTGGCAAATCATATTCGTTAAAAGCTGCATGTTGGGCATGGGAAAAATCCGGCTTTCAAGTATATGGGGTAGCATTAGCAGGTATTGCAGCTCAAAATTTAGAGCAAGATTCTGGAATAAAAAGTCGAACTATTGAATCATTTGCGTATGCCATTTCTACCGGACAATTAAATTTAAGTAACCAAGATATAATTGTTATGGATGAAGCAGGAATGACTGATAGCATTAGTATGGCTAAAATTATGGTTGCTGTTAAACAAGTCGGGGCTAAATTAGTGTTGGTTGGTGACCAAGCTCAATTACAGCCGGTTGGTCCTGGCGCGATATTTAGAGCATTGCTTGAACGACTTGGTTTTGCAGAGCTAACCACTATTAGACGGCAAAAAGAGGCATGGCAGCGGGAGGCAACTTTTCATTTTGCAGCTGGTAATACTGAAAAGGCACTTGGTTTTTATCAAGAACATGGTCAGATCCATTTGACTAAAACATCAACCACAGCACTAGAGCTTTTGGTTGACGATTGGCATAAGGCGATTCAGCGTTCTTCTGTGTCAGATCATTTAATCCTTGCTTATTTGAATGCTGATGTTGATCAACTTAATCAAATGGCAAGAGAAAAAATAATCTCGCAAGGAGGGTTGCTACAAAGTTACCAAGTTCAAACAGAGCATAAAATATTGCAGGTGGCTATTGGAGAGAGAGTTATATTGTTAGAAAATAATTGGCGATATCAAGTTAAAAATGGACAAAGAGGAACCATAAGCGCAATCGAGATTGATGATCAAAATCAAGTTAAATTGATCCAGGTTCGGTTAGATGGCGAGCAAAATAAAATTGTTGTCTTTGATCCGGCATATTATAAAAAATTTAGCTATGGCTATGCGTGTACGGTTCATCGGTCTCAAGGGGTAACAGTTAAAAATTCTTTTATACTTGCTGCTGGACGTTGGTGCAAAAACTTAACTTATGTAGCGATGACTCGCCATCAAAAGTCGGCGAATATTTATGCTAGCGAAGAAACCTAT
>CAIVQA010000048.1 GCA_903907935.1 uncultured Francisellaceae bacterium | reverse complement strand
TTTCAGCCAAAGTTCCGGAAATAGCAACCCCACTATCATAAACTTTGTTAATATATTTAATCTTTTTAAGATCTAATGTGGTAACTTTTGTTGATGATTGCTTAGCAGAGATAGTAGCTGTTTTAGCAAATAATTTATTATTAGGATCAATATATAATGCATTAGATAATTCATTTATTGCAGTTTTAAAATCGCGATTAAAGCGTTCCGTATAAAGCGATAATAAATTTTTACCACCTTTACCGCTTTCAAAATCATGCCAATACCCCGCTTTCTCTCCTGATAATTTAACTACTAAGGAGCCTTTTTTACCCCATCTTGCTTCATTACTCATCACTTTTTGTGGTTGGCCTAACCAATTGGTCGCGTGCTGTAAGATATTACTATGTAGTTTATCAATCACTTGCTCAATAGTTACTTTATGATTTTTGTATAAAGAATTTTTTACAACATCAGGTTTGTGATCCGTTATATGTTCTTCTTTAGTATCTTCTATTGCCTGTCCGGTAATATTTGCAGTCATCTGATCTACTTTAGCTCTTACTGCTTTCTTATTAGGATCTAAATATTCCATAGCACTACGAGCACCAGTTATTCGTTGCTTTAACGCATGTTCGTAACTTTCAATATGATCTACTAACACAATTACTTTATCGCCACGAGTGACACTTACTAAAAATTCACTAATTGACGTTAGTTTAGGGATCTCCGATTTTTTTCTAGTTTCCGGATCGAAACAACATTGCCAAATTGCTTGGTTTTTAATATAAAGATCTATTGGTGATTGTTTTAAATCAAGGGTTAAGATGTTGCCATCGCGATCTTGGGCTTTTGCAATATAATCTTTATTGATCTCTACTACATGCACCCATGTAGAAATAACTTTATTACTTTCAGATCCTACTTTAGCCATTAATACATCGTTAATTTTAATTTTTTTAGTAGTTAGTTCTTGATAATATGCACCCTTAGCTAAAGCAATAGCCTGTTGATCAGCTCCTTGCGCCACAAAGGTAGTTGCGGCATAAGCATGATCCCAATGCTGATTAGCCAATTTTGCTAAGTCTAATGATATTGTTTGATCATTTTGTAATTTAAAAGTTGCGTTAGTGTTATCAACAGCTAAAACGATTGCAGTTTGACCATTACAAATACCTAGTGTTTCATTATTTTGTAACCAACGAATTCGATCATTTTGCATTAACTTACGTTCTTCTTGTCTATAAACGTTAATAACACTAGTTTGATCTTCCGGTGACCAAATTAATTGTTCACGAGTTTTTAGATCCTCTAGAGTTAAGGTGCGATCTTCCAAATTTTTCAAGGTTACTTGATAATATTCATTAATTTTGGCTTGAAAATTGTTCGGCGTTTTAAAAAACACAATAAAATCTTGTGCTTGAAAATAAAAAATTTTTTGTTGTTCTGCCTTAGTCAATTTAACTTGAGTTAAATTATGGCAACTAAGCTCCGATCCGGTTAATTGGCCATTCGTTTGTAATCCTTGCCGAATTAATTGATTAACTAGTTTGCGATCTGAGTGTTCCGGAGTAATTAACAAAGTATTTTGTTGCTCTGTTGGAGTTTTCTGTAAATACAGTTCTGCCATTTTCATTAACCGCTCTTGGTGATCGGGAATTTCAACTAGAGAATCGCCTAACCGTTCTAATGCCTGTGAGATCTGATTTTTATAAATATGCTGCATTACTGTTAAGGCTTTTACAGTTTTAAATCGGACATTTTCCTTCATAACAACT
>CAIVQA010000047.1 GCA_903907935.1 uncultured Francisellaceae bacterium | reverse complement strand
TGAACGATTTATCTTGCTGGGAAACAAAATTTAAATATTGTTGCTACTCAAAGCGACTATTATCAAAACTTTTATTACTTAATAAAATAGCAAAGCAAAAAATAAATATTTTAGAAGTTAAAAAAGCTATTTACTATGCCAAAAAATATCATGATGATCAAAAAAGGCAATCTGGTGAACCATACTATTCCCATCCATTAGAGGTAGCTTATAGAATTGCTGATTATATTTTTGAAACAAATATTTTAGTTACAAGCATTCTTCATGATACAATCGAAGATACCAATCTTACTAAAAATATGATTGAAATAATTTTTTGTTCAGCTATTGCCAATCAAGTTGAAGATTTAACTAGGATCAAAAAAGCTAATAAGATTTCTTCAGCTGAGATGGTCATGTTATTGTTTTCTCAGAAAAAAAATAATTCTTTACTTGTAAAGTTATTTGACAGATTACATAATATGCAAACTATTACTGCTAAATCACCAGAAAAAATTAAAGCTGTAACCGAAGAAACTATCGAGACGTTTATAATGTTATCTCTCTATCTAGAAAAGATGCCAATAGAAGTGGAATTGAAAAAGCTTTGCTTACGAGCAATCTTCAATAAAAACTATGATTTAAATAACGAAAATTCATTATTTAACGGTACGTTCCGGTTGCCTTTTCTAAGCCTTCAAAATGAGAGATCCCTAAACTAAACCCGAACAGTACCGGTAACACTATAACAAGTAATCCCCAGTGACTGAAATATTCTGTTAAGTAAACTAGCCCAAAAGAAGTAATAATATACATCACAGCACGAGATGTAGCATAGCTAAAGCTAGCACAAGTAAACCTTTTAAATACAGGAAAGTGTTTATAAAAAACAGCAATTGCTGGGAAAGCGGTAGGTGCAGCCATTACAATAAAACACTGCACCATTAAAATCCCAAACGGACTATCGATATTATTTAATAAGAATGGGCAAATTATAAAAAATATAATACTTAATTTTAATTGTATACCAATAATTTTAAGTGGATGGAATTTACTGCTTAACCAAGCGTAGACTATGGTGCTTGTAAATTCCATTGCAGCAACTATAAAATTCTGTCTGATTATTTGATCAGGGGTGTAATAAAAAGTACTTTTTAGAATATTGCCACAATGGATATAAACGAAATAAAACCATACTGGTTGAGCTGTTTGGATTAAGAAATATAAAACAGCCGTTTTTTTGTTTAACGGTTCCTTAAAAATAGGGCTGTTTTTATAATTTTCTGTTTGAGACCCAACTTCTTGCATGGTTTGCTGCATTCGACGTTTAGCATCTATAAAATCTGGAGTTTCTCTAAGAGTTGTTCTAGCAATAGAGCCTACTAGTGCTATTCCAGCACCAATCCAGAATGCTAAACGCCAATTAAATCCATGAGAAGTAACTAAAAAAGCCACTCCTAATGCACATGTGACCCCTAATGTTGAACAAACCTCCACTACAGCTACAACAGGATATCTGTGAGGTAATTTTATAAGTTCCGTTAAGTATAACTCAGCCCCAGTTTTTTCTCCCATAGAAGACATTCCCTGAACGACACGGCAAGTAGTTAACATCCATGCAGCAGCGATACCAATTTCAGCATATGTAGGGTGTCCCTACATATGCGGAGAATTTTTACCTAGACTTGTTGGTGATCAGGGATTTGCAAATACCCTGTAAAATTCAAGGTTTTTCTTTAAAGTTCAGATATAATTTCTTAAAATTTTTTGTACTCGGAAATATTTTTTT
>CAIVQA010000046.1 GCA_903907935.1 uncultured Francisellaceae bacterium | reverse complement strand
TAGTTCCACTTTAGTCACCTCATTACCTCCAAGAATTATTAGTTTCAAAAATAACATAATAATTCTGAGAAGGTTTTATTGACTAGGGTGGAGCCAAATTAAATTAGCAAATGGGGCCAGGCCGTATTAGCAAACACAGTAGGGTTAACTATTTCAGAAAAAAATTCAGAAGCAAAAATGCAACTAAAAGAATTAATTAGTATTATTAACAAGCTAAATCCTTCACTTCCAAGTTCTATGCAAGAAAGTATTTTAAGTTTTAAAGATCCAACAGTTAGTGATGATGTATTAAAAAAAAGATATACTTTAAAGAAGGTTGAAATTCATACGTGGCCACTAACAACCACTAAAAGTCCTAAAAAAGAGTTTTATGACATTAATAGTGATACTAGTTTACCTAAAAATTTACCTGATCTCTTTAACTATATTTTAAATGAAGACTATATAAAAATAAAATCTTTATTAGAAGAACATCCTGAATTAGCTAACCTAAAAGACTATAATGGTCTTTACTCACATGCTGCGCATGAACTTGCAAGTTATATATCGTCTGATGAAATATTCAAGTTGTTTTTTATCGCAAGAAAAAAATTGAAGTTTATTAGTGAAAAAGAAGAGATAATACAACATGATTATGCAAGATATTTTAATGGTGAATATTCGGTTGTTAAAATGCGTAGAAGTCAAGAGTATAAAAAATCAGAGTATAAGGAAAATTATTTATCTCGAATGACATCAGATGATCCTGTAACGCCAGTAACTTTAAGTGATTCATCAATTGATCCGATAGCCATGGCAGAGAGCCCGGAGGCGATGATGCAAATTTTGAAGGATCTAAAAGATCCAGATTTATCTGATAGATTTACTCAAGCAATTAGGCAAGATGATGTGGAAATGGTAAAAACCATGTTATACTACATGGAACAATTACCAGAAAAATATAATGCTACATTTTTTGAATATTTCTTCAGAAATTATAGGTCGCTTTCAAAAGAAATGTTTGAAGTTTTTTTGTTGTATTATGGAAAAACTTATGAACAACCATTGCCAGAAGGGCCTTATAACCCAGATCTCGACAGGGGTGTTTGCGGTGTGCTTCAACGATATAATTCAAGCATCAAAGATTTAAAAAATAAAAAACTATATCGTCCAGTATTGCAATCGCCAACAGAATATCAAAGCCAAACCCAATCTTTAATCGAAAATTTTATTTCTCCAGATCGTAAATTCGATATTTTGTCTATTCAAAAACCTATTGGGCTATTAACTGAAAAAGAAAAAGAAGAAATGTATAAATTATTTTTTTATAATTTCAGCATGATCAAAGATGACTCGATAAGTAACCAACAAAAATATTTTAACAAAGCAGTATCCGATCTAAATAGTAAAGGTTATTTTGTTTTAGTTAATTTATTTTATGATCAAAAAACTAAAAAATTGGTTTCTTTTTTAACGACAGAAATTAAATCAAGTTATCACGAAACAGTTGGTGATTTTGTTTTTTTTCATGGTAAGCTTGCAGGAAATAATCCAGAATATTCTTCTTTAAATTTAACTAATTTAAGTGCTAGAAATTTTTTAGCAGAAGCGATTAGTCAACCTAAACCAGTTTATATGTTTATTAAATCTATCCCACCCGGTTATGCATTATGCACGCTACCATTTCATATAGATTTTTCACCTAAAAAACCTATTCCGTCACCGTTACTACAACATATTGTTGGTTTGGCTGATGATGCTTTAGTAGGAGAAGTTATCCCATGCAAATTAAAAGTTAACGATAGAAGACAACCTAAGTCTTTAAATTTTCCGCTAATGTATTATAGAGATATGATTGGAAGTGGTAAAGAAAATGCCATGCCAATTGTTTTTCGTGGTGATCAAGAATGTATTAAACAATATTTTAAATTATTACAACATAATGGTATATCTCCGGAACAATTTGATAACTATGTACAACAATATAATCAAATGAAGAAAGATAGATTTAATAGCCCTAGTGCTAGAACTTTAAAGTATGAATACCGCTAAACTTATTAAACATCATCCAACTATTACTTGTCAATCCGATCTGGTCGAAATTTGTAAACCTTTACAAAAATTAAATATAGTATATTTTGCTCATGTTCATATAGATGAGCAATCGAATATATCTGGCATTAGTTTATGTCCGGATTTTTTCAAAATATATATTAATCATGGGTTTCATCAGTATGATTTACATATGTCAAATTTATTCGGCAAAAGGTCGCATATAGTTTGGAAAACTGTAGGAATAAAAAAACAAAGTAAAGAGATGCACAATTACTTTACTAGATTTGATCGAGATCATACTTTTAGTATTATTAAAACATCAAGCACTACTAAAAATTATTACCATTTTGCAGCGAGAATAAAACATGATTTCATGAATAATAAATACTTAGAACTATTAGAAGAATTACATTGTTTTATAAATTATTTTACTGATCAAGTTCAATTAAATAAAAAATTAAGAACAGCTTATGATATAAAAATACCAATAAACAATAATTTTGGCGGATTTTTTTTTTGATGGTCAGATACAGGATGATAATCTTATTGATTTTTGTAGTGACTTAAAAACTGAACGTTTTTATTTTGATCACCTTAAATATCTTACTAAACGAGAACTAGAATGTCTTTATTGGACTTCTAAAGGAAAAACCGCTATCGAAATTTCTATTATTCTTAATATAACAGAGCGCACTATTAAAGAACACTTTAGAAACATCAAACAAAAATTAAATTGTCGAACATTGTTTCAACTTGGAATGAAGTATGGAGAGTGGTTGCGGTCACTTGTACTTTAGTACAATAGTTTTTCAATGTTTTTGCTTATAGCATGTAATTTTTTATAATTAAAATTAATAGGAGAATTGCATGGCTTTACCTTTATCCGTTAGAAAAAACATCAAAGAAACCGAAGTAAAAAGAGATGATAATTTAGCAAAAATTAAACAGATTCTTAATTGCGAATTCTCTTTCGAATGTGATATGGAAACTATCTTTGACGCTGCGCCAGAATCATTTAAAAATGATATTGGGAAAATTATTCACGAACAATATCTTGGCGGATTAGCTGAAAATTTAGCTCAAATCATGAAAGATGAGATGTCCGTTGAAGCATTTTTAGAAGCTGTACCATCAAAAAAAATTTCATTTAAATTAGATGAATTGGAATGGGGTAAATTTATTAAGTCTGTAATTGTTGATGGTGTTTATTATTTGGTTGCTAGCAAAAAAGATTTTCCTTGTAATTTTAAGCAAGCAGGTGCTGATATAGAAAAAATTCTTTAAATATTAAAGATTTTCCTCTGGGGGTATGGCTAGAAAATTCTAAGCAATACCCTTTAATTTTAATATAGGAGAAAGAAATGTTTTATTATGTTTTTGGATGTTCTAGTATGTATGCTAATGCTATTCCAACTGTACCAAATATAGATCCTAATCCACCTGGGCCATTTAATTTGGCAATTCAAGATGCCATAAAACAACATCAATCAAAGGCTGTTGGGCATTTAGATCGACTAAAAGATGCTCTGGGAGTTGAGTTTAGTTTTTCTGTGGATTTTGCAACTTTGCATAGAAATCTTCCTGCTTCGATCTTTAAAAAAAACATGGGTGAAATAATACTTGATAAGTATTTAGGTGCATTAGTTAATAATATTGTTGATTTTTTGCAAAAATATCCAGATAAAAGGCTCTCCTTTATATTAAAAGCAACTAAAAAAAAGATTATATTTAATGCTCTAAAAGTTAAAGCAAACAAACCAATGGAGGTTTTATTTGAAGATGGTGCTATTTGTATCAATTTAGAACCTACTGAATTTGGATTTCTCCCAGAAAAAACTGGTAACAATTTGAGTTTGTTGTTTTCTTAAAGGTAAGCGCTAATTTATCTCTTGTACTTTAGTACAATGGTTTTTAAATATTTTTAACTATAAAATGCAATTATTATAATAATTATAAGGGCATTGACATGATATTCTCATTAATCATTAAAAAACATATTAAATATTCTTAGTTAGATCATTTTGGTTGACTTTATATTTTGGCCAGCAGAGAAAATGCCATTATAAAAGAAGGTGATAAAGATTATTTATTCAGTACTTTTATGGGGCGTTGGAGAAAAATAACAGCATATGTTTTTGGTTGGGAATAGAGTGCTTATTTATAGATAGCATGATTGCAAATATATTTTATATGATTTCCAAAAAACAACAATTAAAACAAGAGGTAATAGAAAAGTTAATTGATTGTATAGGTGATTCTAGCGATGTCGCAGAAAAATTTTTAGGTAGTTCTAATTACCTCAATATACCCATATACACATTAAATTTGATTATATTCAATATAAATTAATTTACTAACTACTTTGTTAATCAGGAAGTAAATAATAAAAATGGTTAAAACGAATTTGAATGGTTATCAACAAATAAACACCATAGAAGGTATTACATTTACCGATAGAGAAATTGATATTGTTGCATGTATGCTTCATGGTAGAAGTGTAAAAAAAATAGCTTATTTTTTTTTAATATCACCAAAAACCGTTGAAGTGCATATTAGAAACATTATGCTAAAAATAGGCTGTAATTCTCGTGAAAGAATTATAGACTTTATTGAATCATCTAAAAATCATTTAATGATCATAGATCATTATCATTTAATATTAGAAAAAAGATGTGGGATAAAAAAAATTTTAACAATTAAGTCTGAAGATAATTGTATAGCCGAACAAGTAAATCACAGCAACCAAACTATTAGTTATTCTAAGAAGGCGCATAAAACTGCTATTTTTTTATCGATTATTATGTGTGTAATAGCAACTTTGATCATTTGTTATTATCATAAAACATTACTAATGAAGTTGCCTTTTAATATAGAAGCTTTTGTAAAAACTGAACCAAAATATTTAAATAGCATAATAACCAGTAAATTAGCTAGATCTATTGATCAGGATAATTTAATAGAAATAAAAATTATGGTTATGCAGTCTGAAAAATTTCTAAAAAACACGCTATATTTTTTAGAGTTAGATCAATTAAAATATCAAATTGGTAGAGCTTATAGGTATTTAGGTAGATTTCAAGATGCTATAACTATATTAGAAGGCATCAAAGATTTTGATACTAACATACATGTTCTATCTGAATTAGGGACAGATTATTTAAAACTAGGACAATATAACAAAGCCATTTTATTAATTGAAAAAGCTTTAGATCTATCTAAAACAATATATGGTTCAGATTCTATCCAAGCTGCTCACATTGAAATATTGTTGGATACACCATATAGAAAACTGAAAAGGCATAAAGAAGCGAAAAAATTATTAGAACACAGCCTTAAAATTCATAATAGTTATAAAGATCTTAATGTTATTGGCGATATTGCATGGATTTACACCAAACTTGGTTATTTAAACACAAAACTTGGTAATTTAGATGAAGCAATTAAATTATTTGAAAAATCATTAGAAATTCAAATTAACCTTTATGGTAAAAATAATATTCGTACAGCATGGACATACGTAAGAATGGCTGGTGCTTATAAAGCACTTAATAATTATAGTATGGCTAAAAATTTATTAAAGGATAGCCTTAAAGTATATAGAAAACACTATGGTGTAGATCATATTAAATCAGCTTGGGTGCTTGGCTGTCTTGCAGAGATAGAAGCTTTACTAAATAATATAAGTGAAGCAAAAAAATGTATTGTTGAAGCATTAGAAATTCAAACCCAATATTATGGCAGTAATAGCATTAGATTGTCCTGGGCATTAAATATACTATCTAAACTTTATAAAAAAGAACAAAACCCCAATTAACTATACTAATCGCACATGAGAGTATATATCTCCATTGCAATCCATCTACTGGAAAATTACTTAGACATTTTTTCTGTATAGCATAAAGAAAAATATTTTTGTTATAAATACCCTTGAAAAGTAATAAATAAAGTATAATTTTTATAATTTAAGATTGTAGGAGTAAAGTATGTTTAAAAGTCACAACGCCTATTCAATTCTTGGTTTAAAAGAGAATGCCAATTCTAATAGTGTTAGACAAGCATATCATGAACAAGCTCTTCGAAATCATCCAGATAAAGGCGGAGATCCAGACCGGATGAAGTCAATTAATGCAGCGTATTATACACTATTACAACAAATAGAAGAACAAACGGTAAATTCAGATTTTCTAGATAAATCTATGGAAAAATTAAATGAGATTTTAAAAAGGAAAATACCTGAGCATATACGCGATGATGTAGACGAAGCATCTAATAAGCATAGAGAATTACATTCTGCTTTTGTTGAGCAATTTAAACAAGATGATATAAAGCGAATTTCTGCATACACTCACTTTAAAAAGTTTAAAACGAATTTGTATTATGACATTACGCTTGATAATAATGAAGTATGTATAGTTAGTTATGAAGATCTATTTGATCTTGTTTCACAAAAGAAACTTCTAACGGAACATAAAAAACTAGAGCAATTACCTAATGCCATCTCTCCACAAATTGCTGTTGAAATTTTTATTAAATTTATTGAAGGCGCATGTTTTGGTTATAATTTAATTGCAGCAAAATGTTTAATTAACGCACAATTAAAAATTACTAATAAAACAGAACCGACTTATAATTTATATAGTGGTATATTAGAAATTTTAAACATGGAAGAAATAAATTCCGGACAAGAAGGTGATTTATTAAAATCGTTAAATAAAATAACTGATTTTGCACGAGACCAGCCCGAACAAACCATGCCGTACTTTGCGCCATTGTTACAAAACATATATTTTCGTACTTTATTTTCACAAGCATTACATTTGTTTTGGCAAGAACATAGCCGTAACTTTAAAGAAACAGATAGAACAATTTTAAATAACCTTAAAATGACCAAAAATTACTTAAGTGTGCTAGCAAAACGGGTGTTAGACAATGATAAAAATGGCATAGAAGATAATAATGTATTAACGGTAACTGCAGTTGTAAAAAAATTATATGAATTTGAACTATTTATTAATAAGGAAATGGATAAATCACATACGGATGGTTTTTATAGAGAACTTGGTTTTAGTACGTTGAGTTGGTGTGGTAGATTAAACCGTTATGTTACTGACGATATTCTAGTAAACGTATTTATACAAGCTGGAACCTATTTCCAACAAGCATCGTGTACACAAGAAACACCATTAAATATAAAAAAAGCAGATGAAAAATTAGCATTACATGCTTACTCTGGAGCTATTCTTCTTTCTGATCATGGCACTCCAGATTTAAAAATATATACATTAATTAACTGTTTGAAATTTATTTCAGCATTTAATTATCAAGATGATGACGTTGCAGGCATTATTAATGCTATACAAATCAAAATATCACTATTAGTAGATCTATTCCCTGTACATATAAACTTGCAAGCAAACATGGATCTTTTACTTGGCCATAAGCAAACATTAGGTTTTATGAGAAGATTATTGCATACTTTGGTTTCAAATATAGAACAAAATAAACTTACCCCTAATCAACCACCTAGTACTCACGAATATGTTGCTGTACTTTACCAGGCATACGAAGCAAGCCTTAAAAATTGGTACCAGGGATCTAGTCATGATCATGATCCGACATTAGAAAATAAATTTAGATTGGAATTGATGCGGTTATTGCTTAAAAACAGCAATTGGAAATTTGAGGATATTTACAGTAGTTCAGTGCAGCCTGTAACTTTTTTGCGCGATTCTAATGCCTGGATAAATCTAACAGAACAACCAGAATTTAATAATGGTCCTCAATCATTTGCATCGTTTGATGGTGTTGAAATTAATAACAACACTGGTGAAGTAACTTTTCTTTTAAGAAAAAGTGAAAACAAAAATACCTTTACCATGTATGATTTAAAAGAAATTATAGAAAGAAACATTCATGACGGGATCTTTAGCTTAGATCCTGTAACCCCATTAATGAAGTATCATCCTTTTAACGCTATGCGATTTGAACCGCAAAAACTTTATAACACACAATTTTTAAATACCATGCTATTAACTGATTATATTCTAAAATTTTTAACTGTAGGGCAAGAAGTACAAGGAAGTTATCCTTATAATATGCGCCCTATACAAGCAGCAATTACAAACTTACCAGAACACTTACGAAAAATTATTGATACTTTTTTGGATAACTCAACACGATATAATCATGAATCTCTACATAGGTTTTGGATTGAAGCTGAACAGGTTACCTTTGCTAAATTGGATGATGATGGATCTGGTATGTGCAAAATTGCCATCTCAGATATTAAAATGGTCGTAAAAAAACATGTTATGGAGCGTGATCTCAATGGTAATTTGAAAGACACCAAAAAAGACCACGAAGGCTGGGATTTATATATATTAATTACAACAAAAATAGAAGAACTAACAGAACAATCAATAGTAAGAACAGAGATTGACAATCCTATCAATCAAACAATTAAGGGACCGGCAATAGTGTTTGAGCAACAATTAGATGGTTCGCTAAATAATAAAGTTTTTTTAATGGGGAAACATGGTATTTATAGAAGTATCAATTTATCGTCTTACGATGCTAAATTAACAGAATTAGCAACTTATAAACGTGAATCGAACGGCAAAATTATCATAACTACGGATAATTCTATGTTTATTTATAGAATAATTGAACACATAGCAACAACATATGAAGAACCAACTTACTTTTCACCAGAGTATGTGTTTGCACAAGAATTTACTGCGCATTATGATGAATTTAGTGAACATATCTTAGAATTTGCACGTTTAAAAGAGTTAAGTAAAATAACGGTTTTAAATATGAAACTAGCAGATTTAAATATGAAACTAGCAGAAGCAGAACAAAAGCTAAATGTTGCTTTACAATTATTACGTTGTATCCCAGATTGGGAAGAAAGAAATATTCATGGTAGTAAGAATTCTGATTATTTTGATTTACCTTCTTCAAACGCAAATTTAACTGTCCAAGAAAAAAACTTTGCAAGTTTTAGAAATAAAAATGCTACGTTAATTAAAAGCATGTTACCCGGCCATCTATACAAGAAATATTCAGACATATTCACTAATCTTAATATGCAAATAAAAGCCTCTATGGTCACCATTTTTCCTAATGAATCACAACTACAAAAGCTTTATGAAGAAGTTGAGAAAAAAACTAGACAAACTTATGGAGAGGAGTGGTGGAATACTCATAAAACCACGTTGCAGGAGAAAATCTGGGAAGAACTATCTAATAAAGCTAAAGATGAAAAAACTAGCATAATCACTCATATGCGAAAGCAATTATATGACACCTTTAGCGAAAAATTAAAATCATTAACAGAAAACCAATTATATAGTCTAATTGACAAGACACTGAATGGAGACATTACAGAACTTGCTGAAGAATTAGCAAAACAAGAACTTATTGTAGAAAAACAAGAACTTATTGTAGAAACAGAAAAATTACGTCAAATAATTAATGATTCTAAAAGATTACTAGGAATATTTAAAAACATTGCTTTAGATACACAGAAAGAACCTCTTGTTGAACTAGATCAAGAATGTTTGTGGATTCCAGCTAGTGTGCGACATGATGTAACAAACAATAATTCACTACTTGTGTATGGTGGCGTTAGAGTAATGCCAATAGTTAAAAATCTAGACAGTTCCAATGCAAAGCTTACTCAACAAAATATAAATAATATCTTTAATAGACCAAATATAACAAGAGTTAGCACTGCTGAAATTAGTGGCGCAATTAACCTTCATCCACAACAAGCTCAGATTAACAATACCAGGATGACTACAAGTAGTTATCAAGTTACTAGTAGCAATGGACAAAGTGGAGTTTCGTTTAGCGGCAATTCTAGTTCTAGCTCTGGCGACGGATCTAGCTCTAGCAGCAGTTGTGGTGGGCAATTTTTCATGTATAGAAAAAGTAACGCCTCAACAAACTCTAACAATTCAAAAGTGCAATCAAGTACAAGAATGAAACCTAGTTCATTTACTGATATATTTACTAAAAAACTAAATCATCAAGGGTTTCAAGAACATCATATTATTAGTGATAAAAATAAAGATACTTTAGGAACAGTAGCCAAGGCATTTGAACTGGCTGGATTACATTTAGATTCAAGAATAAATAAAATGTTTTTGCCAAATCAAAATGGGCTACATCCAACAAGATCGATTCATAGAGGTAGACACTATAAAGTGGTTAATGAAGCATTGGAAAAACGACTAAAAAGTATAATTGAACGTGGGCAACAAGAAGGATGGGGCCAGAATGAATATAGAAAAGCAGTTGAAGATGTAATAGTTAGAGAAGGACGGTTATTAAAATTTGGGCATAGGTCGTTAAATAGAAATAGAACAGAGCATGCAAGGCCACACAGCCATTCTCCCTCCAAAAGGCAAAATTATGCCACAAGGAGACTCAGTATTTAAATAACAAAAAATAAATTAATATCACAATTTTCAGCTTTGGAACGTGCACACCATAAGCTCCGGCATTTACAAACTGCGGTCCGTAACTCGCATGCCTTCGGCATGCTCAGACAGTATGGTCCTCGTTTTGCAAATGCCGGAGCTTATTTCGTGCATATTACCTAAAATCTAAATATTAATGATATTTTTGCTATCGGAACCCTCCTCTAACCATATCTCCATTGCAATCCATCTACTGGAAAATTACTTAGGTATTTTTTTTGTATAGCATAAAGAAAAATATTTTTGTTATAAACACTCTAAAAATAAAAAAATAAATATAAGGGGATTGTTTCATGCCACAGATCAGTATCAGCACAAGCGAAGCTATCGAACCAACTTTAAGAGAGGTTGCGAAGGATTCTGCAAGAAAAATTCATACTGAGTATCACAAAAACAGTAGTCCTTTATTTTATCGTTATTCAGACACAGAAAGCTTTCCATCCAATCTTGCAAACCTATACGGTAGTATTTTTAATGGATATTTTTCTATGCATCACGAAAATAAAGAAATTGTTTTATTGTGGGGCAGTGAGGAAGTTGATCCGGTATTGGGTTGGAACAAAAATGTACTTTATAGACAAAGAGAATTATTTAATCATATTAGCTCAGATTACATACAAGACGTAGATTTTGACGCCAAACATTGGCAGTGCCCTCTTTTTTCTAATAGAGATGTTATTATACCTTTTGGTGTTAAACATGCATATATAACCACTTCGCGTAAGCGTGAAAATAGAAATTCTACCATAACGCTTGCAAGTTCAGCAAGAGTAGATAGTTTAGTTGTAGAAGCGGATCGTTTCTTTATAAAAGAGCATGTTGAATTAAGAGCAAAATTTTTAAAATTAAATATTAAAAATATAAAAGAAACCGATTGGAAAGGTAAAGTATATGCCGATGTTCTTATATTAAATGGTGAAAAACATCAGTTTAGCGTTGAAAGTTTGGTAGACGTTAAAGAGATTGTAGCTAATGTTAGTTTAATTAAAGAAGTAAAACTGCTTAAAGAAAAAAAACTGTGTGCTGAAAATTGCAACAAACGATTGATTGATATCGTAGCAGGAAAAGGCCTACACATTAAACTTATAGACTGCAAAAAAATTACTAACTATGGTGTCATTCATGCTGTTGTTATCCGAGGAGATGTTGATTGTTTAAATGCTGGTATTATTATGGGAGCAACAGCTATAGATAATGGTAGATTTATCAATAGAGGAATTGTAGCGTTTGTTGGTTCATCCAATAAGGGAGGTGGATTCTTTAAAACAAAAAGATTAGATAATAGTGGAGTTATTTTAGGGGTAAGAATACTAAAGTCTATAGAAAATTGGTCCAACAAAGAAGGTTACATAATAAGTGATGGTGATTTGTCGGTTCACAATATTATCCAGAATACCGGTGAAATTTTGATATCGCGTGATTGTAATGATAATTCAAAACTTCAAATTTTTACAACAAAAATAATGCATACCGGAAAAATATATGCGCAACATATAGAAGCAAATAATTGTTCGATTAAAGGAGCTAAACGCCATTCTGGAGAAATTTATACAGAATCTTTTAAAGCTAAGTCTAGTATTGAAAGAAAAATATCATTGAATTTTAAACATATAAGATTTTATTCGGATTTGTATAGTAGTAAAAAACCGTCAGTAGGATTAATGGCGAATAAAGTATTATTGGAGGAATTTACCGGTTTAAATTGTGATGTAACTGTTAAGAGATCTTTTTCAATAAAAAACATTGGTTGCAATACAGTTAGGTTGAATACGCAAAATCAAATATATATTGTTGGTGGGCATACAGAAGATGATAGACATGCAATTTTATCAATCTTAGAAAATGGGGAAATTAAAGCTACCAAAGGAATTTACGCATGTAGAGCTGATATAAACAATGTAAATGTGAAAATTTCAACTGAAATTTTCACGATAGAGCATAGCCAGATCAGATGGAATAGAGTAAGTGCAAATGTTAACGTTTTGCGTGTAATATATGGAATTTTTCATTCCGTCAATTGCAAGTTGGAGGCTACAACTGGATTTGGATTCACCAATGTAAATGTTAATTTTGAGAATAGCATACTTGATGGAGCACATTTTGGAGTTAATGGTGGCATACTAATATCAAAGAAATCTCATTTGAAAATGTTAGAATCTCGTTTTAACATGGCAGAAATAATACTTCAGCAATGTATATTTAAAGGAACATCTATACAATCACAAGTTGGTGTATTATGTAGTGATAGTTCTTTCGTTGATGTTGAAAATTTACTTACAGATCAGTTTGAAGCTAGCAACAGTGTTGGAGAATTTAAATCAATTGTATTCACGCCAAATGCAAATATTAAGATTACAGATAGCCGTTTTAATGGAGAAGTTATTCATATTGAAGATAAAGGTACAGTGGAGCTAAAAAATACTGCGTTATGGTTTGAAAACATTAAGGTATCTAGTGGTGCATCAGTAACTGGTGAAAAGACTACAATAAGTTGTGATAAATTATTTCTAATTTCTGCAACGTTCAAACTGATTGATAATTGTTGTCTAAATATTATGCAGAGTTTGTACGGTATAAACGGACTTTTAACCTTAAATAACGCTACAGTATGTGGTGATGTTTTTGAATTGCAAAATACTCAAACTAATAGTAGTTCAGGATTGTTTTTCTTGCAAAATTTATTAATACAAGAGGGAAATTTAACGTTGGAAAAGGCTAAAGCTAATATTTTTGGTGCTTTTTTTAAAACATTGCAAAGAAGTGAAATTAACAATAGTAATTTTTTTGTGATAAACGCAAAATCAGAAAACAGCAGCTTCACATTACATGCCGCCGAACTATCTTGGTGCAAATTAATTGCTACAGAACATACTAAAATTTTTGGGCTAAAACAGAGTACCATAATCGGTCAACATTGGGGTTTACTAGATTCTGAATTAAAAGTTTCAGGTTGTGTGGTTAGAATTTCTCATCTGATAGCAACCGAAAGTGATTTAGATACCACTCTTTGTGATATTGATAAAAACTGTGAATGGGAAATTTATCCAATTGAAAGGTGGAGTAGAGATCGAAAAGAAGGACAAATAAAAAAACTCGAAAGAATTGCAAGCTCAACAAGCAGCGCTTCAATTGCGTCTCTATTGAATGATAGTAAAGTTGCAGATGAAGTTGTTATAACTTTCCCTAATGATGGCTATACAAGTTTGGCTGGAAGTTTTTCACATCCAAAGGCAGCGCTGATTTTTAGTAACCCAAACTATCCGGTTGATATTTGTGATCTAGATTATACCGGAAACTTAAGTGTTTACACCGCAAGCAAATTATTATTTGCAAATAATAAAATTTAAAAAAATAGGAGATTTGTAATGTTTAAGTTTAAGCAGTTAATAGATTATTTTCGTAAGAATGATGGTGCCGATTTAAAAGAACCAGAAAAAAATATAAAGGTTAGCGGAGATCTTGTTTTAGCTTCTGGAGATGTTGTTGAATTATCTGCTACTGGAATATCTGCTAATACAGTTAATATATCTGGTGATGAAGGAGTTAAATTAATAACGCAAGTTACTCATGTAAATACTGAAAGTACAGACAGTGGCTTTTTCGGTGATAAAACAGTTGGTGGATATAAACCACTATTTCATTTAACAATAATTAATGGAGAAATAATAAATATTAGTTCATCTAAAGGAACAGTGGATTTTTTTGGGGCAAAACTAATATCTCAATGTAGTATTACTATTGAAGCTTTGGGAAATATAACAGAATGTGCCGCAGAAGGTAAAGAAAAAGACGCAATATCTAGAACTGGGCTTAGATATGCATTTAATTTGTTCGGGGAATCAGATAAAGCTTCAATAATAGATCGCCAAGTAGAAACGGAAATATTATCACAGTCAGGACAAGTAAATAAATATTCCTGGTGCGGCAGTATTAAATTAGCAGGCGCACATGTGGTTGCTGGTGATGGTGGTGAGTGGTATGCAAGAGATGGGGTATGTGCCAAAGGAAGCAAACAACATTTTTATTCAGAGGTAAGTAAGTTTAGTTGTAATGTTTCTGCTTCTTTTTCTAGTGTGTCAGTATCGTTAGGATGCGAAAAATATTCTCAAAGTGGTTCGCATCATACACCAGATACTATTGAAATGGGAGGACAATGGAAAGTTACTGTTGGAAAAAATGCAGCAGTTGAATTATGTGCAGATATTTCGGCTGATTGTTTTGAAACAAATGCTTCAGATATAACATTTAGAGGGCTTGAACATACAAGCAAAAAGAGTTTAAGTTTTATGGGAGTGAATGCTGGGGCAAGTCTTGGTTTGGGATCGGCATCTGTTCATGTTGGAGTTACATGTAGTAATAGTCAGACAAAGCAAGAAGAAATAGAACATACCAAAGTAAATTTAGGAAGATTAACTTTAACCAATTCAAAAACAACATTAAATGTTAAAAATGCACAAGTATCCGTTGATTCAGTAGATGGAGTTCCAGAAGATGTTATAGTGCACACTTCTGCCTGTCATACGCAAACGAGTGATCATAGTTTTGGAATAGGAGTTGGGGTGTCCGCTAAACTTATTCCAGGTGGAGTTGTACCAACACCATTTGGTTATGTCGATGCAAGTGCTCATGCGGGTCGTAATGCCAGTATCAAAGAACTTGCATCGTTTACTGCAAGAGAAAGTGAGAATCCTATAAATGTTCAACATTCTGCTGATGAAACATATAATGACACTAGTGGTATTAGTATTGTTGTTTCTACGCATAAAGAAAAAGAAGGTAGAGTATTCAGTGGTACAGCAAAAGGTAATGTTAATAATTTTGAACTTGAAGCTTCATTAGATTTTCTTGTTCCAAAAAAATCTAAAACGCAAAATATAGCTCCTACAACTCCCATGGCGTCGGAGTCTGCTAGTAAAGAAGCCATTCCTGAAAAGTCTACCACTAATAAACCCATACTGGCAGCATATGATAGTGCTAGATCAGCAACACTTTGTGGTAACAGTAAGCAACAAGAAATGATGGTATCAAAAGAAGGTGCAGAATTTATAAAACAACTTGAAGGCTGTAAACTTAAATCATATAAATGCCCAAGTGGTGTTTCTACAATTGGTTATGGTCATACCAAAGGAGTAAAGGTAGGAGATCAGGTTACTCAGAAACAAGCGGAAAAACTTTTTGAAGATGATCTTAAGAGGCATACACGTGAGGTGATTGACCATCTTAAAGTTCCAGTAAATCAAAATCAATTAGATGCCTTAGTTTCTAAGCATTTTAATATTGGGGATCGGCAATTTAAAGAATCAACGTTATTAAAAAAACTTAATGCAGGTGACTTTAGTGGTGCAGCTAAAGAGTTTCTTAGGTGGAATAAAGGTACTGTAGGTGGCAAAAAAATAGAAATACCTGGCTTAACCAATCGTTGTCAACGAGAAATGAAAAAATTTTTAAGTCCAGTAGTAAAACCAGATTCATGGTTACCATTACCTGGGCGAGTTAAGATGAAAATATAAGAATGCATACGAAAAAAAATAAATATAAGGGGATTGTTTCATGCCACAGATAAGCATCAGTACAAGAAATTCAGCAAGGCAAATGCATACAGAATTAACTTTGTATAAGGGAATTTTGCATGATCAATATAAGAGTTTTGATAGGGATTTAGTTGTAGGATCTCTGGAATATGTTTATGAGTCTGAAGAATTATTACATTTACAAATACCTAGAGAGTTAAGGTACATTGTACGTAAAAATTTACTAAAAAACCTAAATTTAGTCCAAATTTGTCAAGATTTAAAGAATCAAGCTACTGATAATGATACTAAATTGTTATTAAGCCAAATATTGAAGTATTCGATTAAGCATAAAGCAGAGATTGAACTTAAAGAGCTTATTGAAGTTTTAGAAGAAAATGACAGCAATACTAGCGTAAAATCTGAGATAAAATTGGCTTTAGAATATAGAATTAAAAATTCTAGAGAAAAAGACATAGATCCAGAAACCATAAAACAGAGGCAAATTGATTATACAAAACCATCTGCTAATTATCCTAGAAAAGTGGTTAAGGCAACAATTACTAAAAATCAGCAAGTGGTTAAAGTTAATTATAGAAATAGTAAATCAGAAGAATCTGAAATTAGTATATTAGGTTTAACAGAGATATTAAAGAGCCAACGTAAAAAAATTAAGGCTAATTCACATTCTGATAGATTACCTGATACAAAAAAAGATAATAATGGGAGTATTCGTTCCTGGTTTACCACCACTTATGCTGACGTAAAAACACTTTATAATTCGGCTAAAGAAGGTGCCATTATAAAAGAAGGCGATAAAAATTATTTATTTCGTACTTTTATGGGGCGTTGGAGAAAAATAACATCACATGTTTTTGGTGGAGGAGTAGAGTGCTTATTTATAGATAGCATGATTGCAAATATATTTTCTATGATTTCCAAAAAACAACAATTAGAACAAGAAGTAATAGAAAAGTTAATTGATTGTATAGGCGATGCTAGCGATGTCGCAGAAAAATTTTTAGGTAGTTCTAATAAGTATGATATTGCTAAAATGATAGAGAGAGCGTGTAAAGATATCATTAGACAAAATTATCAATATGAACCACAAATTATTAGAGAAGTAGCAAGTAAAATTAAAGGTTGCTTGACAGATGTATACGATGGTTGGTTTAGTTGTTCGTGTAAGTGTGATCCAAATAAAATCGAACCAATTATATTAAAAGTTATTAACCAAATTAGGATTGACGCGATTACTGCTATTTATAATTGTGCTTTAAGAGATAGCAGTATTTTGACTCCAAAACGTCTTGAAAAAATTCAAGAATGTTTGCAAGATAGTGATACAAAGGTTAAGGGTTTTGCTATTAAAATATTAGCTACACTTGCTAATAGTGAAGAAATTGATCGCACAAAACTTTTTGAAGCATGTTTAACCCAACTTGAAAACAACATTGAGGTAAATCAATCTATAGGTTACCTAAATCAGCAAACTACAGATCCCAAAAGATGTAAAGAATTATTTGACAATAAAGCAATATCAAGAATTAGTAACATATTAACAAGTAATTCCATTGATAATCGAACAAAAATTTATTGTTGTGAGATCATTAATAATTGTCTAGAGTACAGTTTTATTAAAGGGCTAGATGAACCTTGCTTACAAACTTGTTGCGGTATTCTTGCTGATACATCAGTCGATAAAGAATTAAAAGCTGAGGTGTTGAAATCAATATTATTAACTGCCGAAAAAAATAATCATTTGCCTGAATTTGTAGTACAAGCCTTGATGATAAACATCGGTATTTTGGATGAACAAGCTGCTAATTTTGTTGTAATGACTTTAGGAAGTATTTGTGAAAAATCTCTAATATCCAACATTGAACTGATCTCACATAAATTATTAGATCCTAGTGTAATAGTAGGAACAAACACTGAGATTAAATTTGAACAACGTTCGAGAGATAATAGCTCTTGTACATCAATATCATCAATAGTAAGCAAAATTTGTGTTAGTTCATTGAGAAAAGGTGTTAAAATTACGGCTAAAACCATTAATCACTTGATCCAAAGTCTTTGCAGTAGTGATAAGAATACCAGAATTTTGTCAGCAAAGTCATTATCTATAGCGGCAGATAATGTTACTATAGATGATAATAATGCTCTAATCGAACTAAACAAATATATTAATGATAGAGTACCAGATGTTGCTGTTTATTCAACTATTTGTTATGTCACAAGTTTATTTAAATTATCACAAAGTAAAGAGCCTTTAGCAAAAGAACACATTGAGACTTTATCTGCAGTTTATGCTTTTGAAGATTTAAGATTGGGCGATAGTAATTTTACAAAACAAGTAAATGAAAGTGTTTTATCAATTTTATTAAAAGAAGCAGAAAAAACAACATTTGACGATAGCACATTTGAAGTTTTGGATCGTATTTTATTACTTGGAAATGATAGTGATCGTGAAAGGGTTATAGAAATACTCCATGTTGTCGTTACAAAAAACAATTTGATCCCAGAGAGTACTATTGCTGCTTTAGAAAATGTACTAGGCATATCTAAATTACACTCTCAAGTTTTAAGTGTGCTTGAGTTTGTAATAAAAAACAAACAGCCTGTTGGTGATAAAACTTTGCAAGTTTTTGCAGATCATCTGTATTTATCCGAAGATCAAAATTTAAGGGATAAGTCATTCAGTTTGTTAGATACTGCAAATGAAACTCAAGATTTATCAGATCAAATATTTGAGGTACTAGAGCTGGAAAGAGCCGGCATAAGTATTGCCAACTGTTCACAGGATAAACAACATGCCATTCATTATTTGAATAAATGCACAAAGGAAGGTCAAAAATTACCAATTGATAGCTTTAAAGCTCTATTCAATGAAATAAGCGATCCTTTAATTTTATCAATTTTGGCAAATGTTTCTAGAAACAAACAAATTATCCCAGATTATTTAATTGAAAAGTTGATATTAAGTTTTGATCCAAAACAACAACAAAGTGAATTAATTGAAATATTATTTAACATAGCCAAAAATAATCAAAATATTTCTAAGGAACTTTTGTTAAAGTTAGAATATGCATTAAATAATGAGCAAATTTCTGAACAAATATTATTAATTTTTGCCTTTTTAGGACAAAGAGGCGAAAAGCTATCAGACGATGTAATAAATAAAATACTTAATAAATTTTTAAGTACAGAAGATCTATCTATTAAACAACAATGTTTAGCCGTAATTTTTTCAGTAGTTCAAATAGGAGATATTTTTCAAAATAACAAATTTGATCAACAAGCATTAATACAGCAAGCGTTAATTAAGGGTCTTAAAGATAATAATCAGATTATTGTAAAAAACAGTATTAACTGTTTTAAAATTTTTGTAGGTAAAGTAACTCTTAATCCAGACAGTATAGAAGCTTTGATACAAAAAGCAATTAGTATAGATTGTACTAAAGATCTAAAAGAAAGCATTTGTTTAATACTAAACAGCAGCAATTGTAAACTATCAGAAACACAAAAATCTAAGCTTGAATTATCTAAACTTGAATTAGCAGAAAATAGATCTTTTGATCAAGAGCAAGAGTTGTTAGATCAAATATCTAGTCTTTCAAAACTAACTCCTTTACTTGAACAAAATTTTAAACAAATCTGTTCGATAATTGATAACTTGCTTGAATTAGAATTACAAGTTAAGGCAATATCCATTTTGTTACAATGTATAAATGAGAATAAAGAAAATATACATAATATACCTGACTCTTTGATTGAAAGTGTAGCTGTTTTGATGAGTAGTACTACTTCTACTGAATTAAATAGATTATGCCATAAATTAATAGATGAAATAGCTAAAACTGGCAGAATATTAACTGTTCAAGTTAAGTCGGCAATTACTTTTCAAGATAAATTAGCAAAACAGGCAGATTCATTAGTTGAAAAAAATCAAGAGATTTCTGCGGTAGAACAAGCAATTTTGTTACAGCAACCGCAAACTAGACGGAATAGAGAGTTATTGATTTTAGATCTGGTTGCAAGGGCTAAAGTAAGTAGTAGCGAACAGCTTTATTTTTATAAAAATTGGCTTGATATCGAGGTGGCTGAACAATTTCAAAGTAATGGTGCATCAGATAAAATACTTAAATTACTTTGCGATAATCACATTAATAATAAATTATCGTTTATCCAGATTGTTGATGTAATCAAGTTTTTATCGCATGTTAAATTTGAAACGGCGTGTAGTATTTTATCAAACAATATAGATCCATATGCAGCTCTAAGACAAGAATGGTTAAGTAATTTAATAAAACAACGTTTACCAAAAGATAGGATAAATGATCAATATATTAATGATTTGTCATCTAAAATTATCTCAAAATTTAGCACTAATATTATTGATAGATTATTAAACAGAATAGCAAAAATAGATAACCTAAAAAAGTTCGAGTCGCTATTGGATTTTGCTTTTATTCACGAAATTAAAATATCTGATCTATATATACAAAATGCAACTGTTGAAGAACTAAGACGATCACTAGAAATTAAGTTTTTAGTGGATCAATTTGTAGGTAAGATTGATCGGTATAAATTATCTACAACTATTGATAATCTTTTAGGAAACGGATGGACTTTTGAACAGTTGGATAGAATATTCAATAGACTTAACAATATTGAACCTTTTCGAAAAAAATATTTAATTAGTCAAAAATTAATCTATGTTCTTGAAATACTAGATCAATATAAAATTTCTTCTATAAATTATAACAAAGTATGTGAAATTTTAGATAAAGACCCAGAGAGTTGGCTAAAAGAAGTAAATACAATCGCAATTGAAAATAATTTTCAGGCAATAGGTAAAGTAAAAAATTCTATAGAATTAGTCGAAGAATTAACAAGTAATAATTCTAGCAACCAAGAACTAATGCAATTTATTGATCAGCATAATTTATATGGTTTGATAGAAAAAGTTAAAAGCATTGAGCTTAAGACCAGTGTATTAATAGATGAACAACCAGAACTGGTTATATCAGAATGGAAACAACAAGATCTAGAAAATTGGGCAAAAAAAGTTAGATCTAATCCAGCTTGTTTTGAAAAAGCAGATTTTTTAGTAGAAACACTCGCAATAATAAAAAGAGCATATTTTTTAGATACAGGGTTTCATTTAACCGATGCACAAATTCTAAGTTGTATTGTTGCATTATATGCAAAAGAGGATCAAGGAAGGTTATTACAAATTGCAACCGGTGAAGGTAAATCAACAATTGTAAGTGTGCTGGCAATAATTAATGCTCTTAAAGGAAAAAAAGTAGATATTATAACAAGCTCTCCGGTACTTGCTGAGAGGGATGCCAAAGAAAAATCCAGATTGTATAAAATGTTTGGTTTTAGCTGTAGTGATAATAATGATAAGTCAATTTATATTAAAGGTGTTAAAGATTGTTATAAAAAAGACATAGTTTATGGAGAAGCAGCACAATTCCAATTTGATACTTTAAGAGATGAATATAGCTTATTAGGTACTTTGGATGGTAGAAAATGTGAGGTTGCTATAGTAGATGAAGTTGATAGCATGCTGCTCGACGATAGTTCGAAGATCGCTAGATTGGCAACTACTGTAGCAGGGATGGATCAATTACAACCAATATATCATTTTTTATGGCAAAGACTTGTTTCAATAAAAGATAATGTAATTTGTATTGATGGCAGAATGTATTTGTTTTATGGCAAATTGCGTTATGAACAAGATCGAATAATATTGGAGTATCCCAATGAGGAAGGGGATATTATACAGATCCCGGATCTTAAAAATTATCTTAAATCTACTGAAGATCTAAGTAATATAGGAGAACTTATAGAAGAAGATATTGAAGTATTTATCAAAAAACATTTAGAAGATTACGTGAAAGGACTAATTGAAAAGAATATTATTAAAGTCCCGCACAACTTTAAAGAATTTGTTGAAAAACAAATGCCTAAATGGATAAATAATGCTGTTACAGCCTTTAATTATCAAGAACATATACATTATGTTGTGCAGAATGGGCAAATTAATCCAGTAGATTATAACAGTACGGGAATTGTACAGAGTTCTACCAACTGGAGTGATGGATTACATCAATTTTTGCAGATCAAGCATAATTTAAAAATGACTTCCGAGACTTTTACTACAAATTTCCTATCAAACGTTGGATACTTCAAGAGATATGGTACTAAGCTATATGGTCTTACTGGTACGCTTGGTTCCGAAAAGGCCAAACAAGTGTTATCAGAGATTTATAATGTGGATCTTGTAAGTATTCCGCATTTACGACAAAAGCAATATTTTAGACTATCAACAATAGTTAAAGATAGAGAAAATAGTTGGCTTGAAGAAATTTGCTCTTCTGCAACAAATGAAGCAAATAAGGGAAGGGGTACATTAATTATTTGTGAAACAATAGAGCATGCTAAAGTAATAGAACAGGAACTTAGAGAAAAATATCGGGCCAGTACAATAAAACTTTATACAATGAACAACACCAATCAGGAAAAAGATATAGAAAGGATAAATTCCGGAGAAATTATAATAGCAACAAATTTAGCAGGACGAGGTACTGACATCCATACCGATGAGATAGAAAAAAATGGTGGGTTGCATGTTGTTGTAACATTTATGCCACAAAATCAACGTGTTGAAGAGCAGGCCTTTGGTAGAACTGCAAGGCAAGGTAAACGTGGTACTGGTCAGATGATATTAAACGCAGTTCACCTTATGGATCAATATGGAGAGACCGACCTCAATAAAGTAAAAGAACGAAGAGATCAGTTTGAATCGGAACAATTAAAAGAATTACAAGAAAAAGGTTTAAAAGTAATAGAAACAAAAGATAAGCTTTTTAAAAAATTTTGTTTGTTGTTGAATAGAATACGTCGTAACATTAGAGAAAAACGTAGTTTGTGGAAGCAAATAAAAGATACAATTTTGGATCTAGTAACAAATGTTACGCCATCTATTTATGAAACCAATATACTAGCCGCTATTGAAGAAAAATGGGCAATGTTTTTGCGTAAAATAGATAATGAAGAAATAACAATTGAAAATGCTGATAGTGAATATAAAAAATTCGAAGAAGAAGCTTGGGGTTGTTATAACAATGAAAATAATATTAAGAATCCTTATTATCATATAGCTATAGCGAACGACTTAATTATCAATGATTTGTCGTCAGATGATAAGTATGATCTCGCTATAAAACACTTTGACCAAGCAATCAAGTGTGATAAAGATTGTAATGCTGCTGCTTTTGTTGGTAAAGCTTGGTTATTGCTAAAAAAACAACGTACCAATTATAAACAGGAAGCTATTATAGAATTCGAGAAAGCTTTAGGTGTTTTAGATAATGAAATATCTTCACTATATGCTATGCAAACCATTTTGCAACAACGAAGTGTTGATGTTAAAAGCGATTTAGCTAAGCAATTAATCCAAAAAATAACTATTTTAGGTTCTTATATAAATAGCATACAAAATGCTATAGCTGTCATAAAGAAGACTCAAAGATTAGTTGATATAACTGGTACTTCTAAAGAAACCACCAGATCTTATTATGGTATCGAAAGAAATAGAGATAAAACAATTAACCAAAATTTAGAAGGATATGATGATTTTGAATTAATATTTAATGATTTAACTACAAGAGAAGATTGTGGAACTAGAGATCAAGCTATTGATACTGTAAATGGAGCTTTTAGAAGCAGCAAGTGGGGTTTCTCCTCCTCACTTTTAAGTTCAGGGTATAAAGATATTAGCATTAGGATAAAACAACTTAGTGCTGAAAGACTAGAAAGACTAAAAGTCTTACATAAAGAAATTTCCACTAATTCTATAGAAAATGAACAATTTGATGTAAGTTTTGATAAATTAGGGCAAACAGAAGCGATCGCGCTTATTCTTGAAATCAGAAAAGAGAATATTGATTTTAGTTTAGTATTTAATCATTTAAATAATAAACAGCTACATGAAATTATAAGACAAGCATCATTAGATCAAGAAGATATTGAAATCAGTAGAGTTAAAACCATAAGTGAATTATTTATGGGTGAAACGAAAGCAACGTTAGAACTTTCAGAATTTGCTATACGAGGTATTGAATATCTGCTTGAAATTAATGAAAAAAGATTTATACCATACCGAAGCATTTGTGCCGTGTGTGCTCTTGCTGGTATTCAGATGGCCATAGGAGGAGTATTAATATACACCGGATTTGGTGCTACAGTTGGCATAGGTTTAATTACTGAAGGTGTTGCAGATCTATTCACTGCTTATAGAGCTTATAGTACTAGGCAGTTTACATGGTCAGATTACATGAAACAAAAAGTAGTAAGCTTAACTATATCAGCTGTATCTATGGGATGGGGTAAGCTCAAAGATGCTGGTAGAGGAATAAAGAACTTAGTGGTAGGAGCAGGAAAGGAAGTTCTTGAACAAGCTGGAACTAGGGTTGTTACCAATGGTAGGGCTATTGGCCAAACATTAGTACAAAGCGGTAAAAATCTGAAAAGCCTAGTATTTAAACAAATTGGTGTTTCTGTTGGTGAGGCGGCAACAAGAGAAGTATTAAATAAAGCAGCAGATACTTTATCCCATTTTGCGTTAGAACAGTTTAAACCACAAATTTCTGAATCAATACAATGTAAAGTTAATGCTAAGTTTTGTGGATCAAGTTTAATGAGTTTAATGCGTAAAATGCATATATTGGACATGATAAATCATTCACATAATTTAAAAAGAAGAATCGATAAAATAGTTGCGGAAGTTATTAGTCCTGAACATAATTTTTGGCGTAAACAATGGGATTCGGTTGGTGGCCCATTATGTAAAGGAATTTTATCAGATTCAAAATATTTGGGTAGTCCATTTAGTATGGGAATAAGAATTTTGGGTACTTTAAATGGTTTGCAACAAATTACATTTATTATTGATAATTTTTACAACCAATTAGTAAAAAAACTCTCTAGTATAGATCAAGAGACATCATTTATGGCGCAACTTTTACATTTGCATTGTGATATAGATCTGTCTGATGCCAAAGGGATTGTAAGCATGCTTCAAGCACAAGGAGTTATAGATGAAAATGAAGATTTAGTGTTTACAGATCATAAAATTGAAATTAATTGTGGTGACAAATACAGTCATTATAAATTACAGATCGTGGAATTTCTCAATTGGTTGGGCGAAGAGATATCAAATGGATCTGTAGATGATTTCAGTATGATTATAAAATCTGTGTCAGACGTTATAACTGATCAGATCATCAGAGTTACAGAATCTCAACTAATTTCACCATGGAGTAGTTATGGTATAGGGGAATTCACTAGTGTTATTTCAGCTAGAATTCAAGATAAAATGATAAAAAGTCAGATTTTAGAAGAGATAAATTCTATTGATAAAAAATTAAAAGCATTAGAGCAAAAAGAAAATCTAACAGCGGGTGATGTAAATAAAATTAGAGAATTAAAAGCTGAACGTAGTGAAAAATGTAAATTAATTAGTAGCCCACAAACTTACTCTAGTGTAATTAATCACGAAGCAAAGCAATATACTATAGCTTATAGCCAATGTGAGAATATTCATTATGTACAACAAAAACAGAAGGGTAATAATACATGTAAGGTTATTTCTCAAGAGATAATGGAACGCATCGAAAATACAAAGAGTAATAAACCAGCCGATGTAGCAGATCTGATTGTTTTGGCTGATGAAAATGGGCTAAGAGTTAAAATAGTGGATGATCCAAATTATCAACCAACTGAAGAAGAAAAGAGTAGCGATACAAAAATAATTGTTTTTAGGAAAGGTGAAAAAGATTCAGAAAATACAGATCAAATTGGACATTATCAGCTTAAGGATTCTGACGGTAGCTTAATTGATATTCAAAGTAATGGCAATGATTGTGGTTATGCTGTTATTGCACACCTTACCGGCAAACCAATACAACAGCTTAGAGAAGAAGTTGTGCATTTTATAAAAAACAATATTTTTAATTTCGAGAAAATAGTAGAAGCCCAACAATGGATACAAACCCATTATCCTCAAGAAGCTAATAGTTTGCTATTGGTTGGTGGAGAGGGTGTGGAGAATGATGAGTGTGATGACCAAAAAGGGTTATTCTTCTTAGCTCAAAATGCTTATCAAAATAAAAATCCAGCAGTAGTTTCTTCAAAAGAAACGACAGCACCAACAGAAGTATCCGAGAAAGGTATAAAATTAATAAAACGCTATGAGGGCCTTAAGCTTAGAGCATATCGGTGTCAAGCAAAAGTGCTTACTATTGGCTATGGCCATACAAAAGGAGTAAAACCAGGGCAGCAAATTACCTCTGAAAAAGCGGAAAAGCTCTTGTTGCAAGATATTAAAAAACATACAAATAAGATCGTTATATCTTTAAAACAAGCCGGTGCTAGTGTCAATCAAAATCAACTGGATGCTTTAGTTTCTCTTAGTTTCAATATTGGTATTTGTGCATTTTTAAGTTCGACATTATTCCGTAGGATTAGAGAGAAAGACTATGCTCGTGCAGCGCTAGAGTTTGGAAAGTGGAATAAAATTACATCTAATGGTAAAAAAGTAGAATCAAATGGCTTAACAAGGCGTCGTGCGGCAGAAAAGAAGCTATTTGAAACTCCTCCTCGGTCAGCTCAAATTTCACCAAATCCAGTGACATTACAGCCTAATCGTTATAGCCGCCTTAGATGTTGTTAGAAATAAAAATATACTGAACGCACATGAGTTTTCGGTGCTCTAAAAAACAAGGAGTGTTGTTTGAGCC
>CAIVQA010000045.1 GCA_903907935.1 uncultured Francisellaceae bacterium | reverse complement strand
CTTTTATTAAAATTAATAAATTTACTAATTTTAAGTGCTAAATACTGTTTAAATCGTGATATAAATTTTGACATAAAAAATAAATATATAGTTCAATGTATGTACCAAAATCAAAAAAGATCCGTTATTAATTACATTCTAATTTTAGCTAGTATAATTAGCCAATGCTGTTCATCTTATGCCTTAACTTTTACTATCCCCGAAGGGGAAAATATTGTAGGTAATATTCAAACAACTACAGTACAACCTGGTGAATCGCTAGGGGATATCGGAAAAAAATTCGATATTGGTGTTTATGAAATGATAGAAGCTAATCCAGAACTTGATCCATGGACGCCTCAACTAAATTCAACCGTTATAATTCCAACCCAATTTGTTTTGCCTACATCCAAACATGTAGGCATAATTATTAATTTGGCAGAAATGCGTTTATATTACTATCATACAAAAACAAATCTAGTAACTACCCACCCTATAGGAATCGGCCGTAAAGGTTGGGTTACCCCTCTAGTAGAAACTAAAGTAGTAAATAAACTATACAATCCTACCTGGCAACCTCCAGCTTCTATAATAAAAGAACATGCCTTGAAAGGTGAACCTTTACCAACAAAAGTGCCTCCAGGGCCATTAAATCCTTTAGGAGAATTTGCTATATATCTATCCACACCAGGCTATTTAATCCATGGTACCAATAGGCCAGGTGGTATTGGCCTAAGAACAACCAGTGGTTGTATTCGATTGTTTCCAGAAGATATTAAATCTTTATATAATCTAGTTACTATTGGAACACCAGTTAAAATTGTTCATGAACCATATAAAATAGGAATTCGTAATCGTAATCTATATATAGAAGCACATGAACCATTATCAGATCCATATTATAATAGAGAACCAATTAATATTGTTATGCAAAAAGCAATAAAAAATGCTAATTTTCTTAAAATTTTTAATCTAGATCTACATATATTACAAGAAGAATTACAAAAATCAGCAAAAATAGCTAGTGGCTATCCGATTTTAATACAGATTAGTAGGCCTACGCATAGTGACCAACTTCTTCCTTAGTATACTCATATTCGAGTGATATAATTGTTGCCTTATGCGCCGCCTTCTCCGTAATTTAATAATCATTCTTCTTCTTTGATTTCGTAACTTCATTAGCCTTAATAATTGTTTTTTCTTTAAAAATTGGTCGCTAATTATTTGATTATCCCAAATTTTATTAAGAGTATTTAACAAAGTTACTAATTTATTTGTTGATTTTGTTAATTGTGTATTATCGATAAGTTTATTATTATATCTCATAATAACTTTAGAGTACGGATATAAAAAATTGGTTCCATTTCAGACGAAAAAAAATGCAGCAATAGCAGCATTACACTATATAGAAGATCATGCCATAATTGGCATTGGTACCGGAACTACCATAAATATTTTTATAGAAGAATTAGCATTAACTAAAATATCAATCCAAGCAGTATCTAGTTCTAAACAAACAACAGAATTATTAAAAAAATATCGCATACCTACAATAAATTTTGAAGAAATTACCGAATTATCAGTGTATATAGACGGTGCAGATGCTTATAATAATCTAAAACAATTAATTAAAGGTCAGGGAGGAGCTTTAACTAGAGAAAAAATTTTAGCTTATTCTAGTTCAAAATTTATTTGCATAGTAGATGATAGTAAACAACCAGAACTTTTTAATACAACTCCTGTAGCTATCGAAGTAATACCCTTTGCAAGAAGTTCTGTAGCACGCTCTATAGTCAAATTAGGAGGACTTCCAGTATATCGAACTGGATCTATAACCGATAATGGCAATATCATTTTAGATCTTCATAATTTATCTATGCATCACCCTGTTGAGTTAGAACAACAATTAAATAACATTCCTGGAGTAGTGGCAAACGGAATATTTGCCGTACGTCCTGCTGATCTAATAATAGTTGGAACTCAATCTAGCAGTTTTTTAGTGTAAGGAATATGCACGAAATAAGCTTCGGCATTTTAAAAATCTATTATATTTATTATAGGAGGTTTAAATGTGCCAACACCAATTGAACAACTTAATACCATAAAACTTGGTAATTTTTTAGAAACAGATCCACAAAGGGCAGCATTAGATTTATTAACATTTATTGAGCAACATGCTGAATCTAGTTCTGAATTATTCAATTACCTATCAGCATTGGCGGATTATGAAGAAAATCCAGAAAGCATCCCCATTTTAGATCACCTATCAGAACTGGCAGAAAATAATGATATATTACAGAAATTATTAACAGAAATAAGTAGTATTACTCCCAATAAACCAATATCTACAAACCTCACTTTAGAACTTGTTAATTTATTTAAAGGAGCAACTTATTTAACAGATCACTTAGTTAATATACCAGATAACGAAGAAATAATTCAAAGCCAATTAATACCAATAGCAGAGCACTTTATTACCCAACTATCTACTCCAAATGCCAGCTACGAACAATATACCCAAAATGAAGCTAGAATTTTTGCACAATTAACTGAAGAAAATAAAAAAGAAGATCCTAATCTTATAAGATTGATCCAAAAAGCAATTGAGTCTAAAGAAAACTATGAGTTGAGTCCAAAACAAATACGATTAATTAAAGATGCCATAGGCAATGATAGATTTAAATTTTTAGTTAACAGGTACAGGTTAGTAGAAAGTGCGTTTACTCTAGATGATTTACGTATGTTAATAATTGGTATTTTACCAAACTCTAATGAAGCCTGGTTTCATAATGATTTTATAAAAACTCTATTTCTTTGTTATAATTTAGAACAAGAGTATCAAAGACAAGATCCTGCAGCAGCTCAGCTTTTACGAGCACAAATTAATATTAATCATGAAGTATGGAAACGACTTGAAAATACCCCTCATCGTGGCCTTATCAATAAAGGTTTAGATTTTGTAAGGAAAGGAGTATCAGAAAAATGGAAAACTATAGTCCCTACTAGATTTAAAGCCAACAGTAATTTTAAAAGAGATTTAGATACTACTTTATCAATTGCAAATATTAGCGCTTGGCAAAACAAACCAGATCCTATAGAACAACAATTTGCATCTAATGAGTATTTATTTCATAAATTAGCTTGTGCAAACTTACAAGATGGATCAGTAGTACCAGTTTTAGAAGCAAATGGTGATCAACATTTTTACACCGTAAAAAATTTAATTAATGAATCTGGAGTTCGCGGTTTTGTTTTAGTTCCTACAGATCCTAATGAATCATTAGATCTAAAAGTAGTATTTAAAAGTTCTACTAACTTAGCCAAAGAAATTTTAGATACAGAAAGTTACATTCCACATCGAAATTTTAACAAACATAAACGAACCATTTGTAACAACCTAAATAAAATTATAGCTGATTTTAAAACAACACTTCCACCAACACAACAAGATGCTATTAGTATGAACATTGGTGGACACGGGACTGGAGGATCCTTAGCTCAACACTTAATTAATGAATTAGCAACTTATCAAGCAGCTCAAAAACATGAGCAATCATTAATTGAAATAGAAGAACGAAAAAGTTTAAAAGATAAAAATAGTGCCTCAGTTAAAGATCAAACAGAACATAATGAAAACCCAACAGAATTAGAAAAACAATTACAAGAAACCATTGAAACACAACTTGAATACGAATTAGAAAATGGTAAAAAAATAACAAATGTAGAAAAAAAACAAGATCAAATTAAAGACTATACCATCAAACATTTACTAAAAACTAAAGCTTACTTAGATCAAATAGAAAATAACCAACTTGGAAGTATAAAACATTTTACCTTAACAACCACTAATTCTGGAGGAGTACCTACTAAAGTTAGAAATAATTTTATTCAATCATTAGCTCTTTTAAAACAATCTGATTCAACAACTACTCCATTTAACGTAAAATGTAATAAAATTATGGTTGGAGGCGATCCGGTACAACAAACTGGAGCTACCGATCTAGCCGCATATATTCCGCCAGATTTAATGCCAACTAGTCTAATTAAAATAGACTCTGGCAAAGAAGGAACTTATAAAAAAAACTTATTACAAATTGCTAAAAGCACAGCATTAATAATAGTACAGGCTGTTTTAGCTGCCAAAGGGATTATTTTACCGATAAACCCTATATCTCAAGCACAAAATATTAAAAATAACACCGGAAAATTAGTAAGTAATGCTAGACATGCCCATAGAGACTGTTATTTTGATAAAACTGATGATTTACCTAATTATACAATTATGTCTAATGCCAGCAACGATCCAGCTAACTACCAATTAAATCAAGAATTATCCACCAAAATACCTGTATTTACTAATGGATATTATAAAAAATTTAAAAAAATGGCTTATAGTATGTGCGGAATTATCAGTGAAAAATTACACAAAGTTAAAGAAAAAACTACCCCAGTTATTACTACCGTAGACAATTTACCAAATAGTATTCATACACAACAGGCTAAACAATTAATGGACCATATAAAAAATATTGGACAATCTTTAGTGGATGATCCTAGAGGAAGAACAAAATTAATAACTAGTTCTAGGGAAAAATTATTACGCAAAGTAGTAACACCTGCTCAAAAGAGAATTGCTCCAGATAAGCCATCCCTAGATAATCTATAAAGCTATATAAACGCATTAGTTGAGACTATAAATTTATTCAACGTCCTGCACCTGAAGGAGAAGATGGACCTTTACTGAGATCATGAGTTACCGACGATTCTTTAATAATTTTTAAAACTTCTTCTGATGAAAATTTAGGATCTTGGATTACTTTATTATAACAGTCTTTTAATGACATTAATAATTGTTCACTAGTATTATAATTTGCTATTGCTGCTTTAGTAGCATCATTCATAGACGGCGCCAGACCTAAAGCTTTACCAAATAAAAAAAGTTTAATTGCAGTTAGAGGCATCTGTTCACAATTATCGATTACAAATTTTTTGGTTTTTTTAGCAAGATCTCTGGCAGATAAAGCCATTACTAAACAAGCTTTATCATCTAATTCTTCTCCTTCATCAATAGATTTTACTGCATCTATTGTAACAATATTTTTACTAACACGATCATGGACTTTTTCTTTTTTATATGACACTTGTACAAAATCAGTTTTTTTACCCTCTTCTAAATCGGTTTCCATGATTTTAATAGTTTGTTCCCCACTTTTCTCAACAGATAAATTATGATATATGGCCATTTTATTAAATTTATCGTCAGTAATCATCTCATCAAGTTTGGTTTGGTCTTCAATGCTGTTATGCAATTCTTTGTTTTCTTGAATTGTTTTTTCTTGCTCCCTACAAAAATCTTCAAATGTTTTTTTAAAATTTGGATCCTTTACAGTTTTTGTGATCGCAGGATGCTTTTCTTTTTCTAATAGTTGAACTACATTTTTAAAATCAAATAATACCGTAGAAGAACCCTTAACTGCGATAACTGGTTTTTTACTGCTAGTCTCTGTTCCAGTTTCTGTGCCTGTACCAGCTTCAGCGGTTGCTTTATGTTTTTTTTCTTCTAATTCTTTAACTTTTTTATCTAACTCTACAACCTTAGCTTCTGCTACTTTAGCTCGAGTTTCCGCAGCACTAACTTTTGCCATAGCTGCTGTTCCGTCATCGCCACCGCTACCTTCTATACTTGTTGGTATACCTCCACCTGATGGGGTAACTACTGGTGGTTTACCAGCTGGCTTTTTTTGATTTTGAGAAACTTTTCTTGCAGATGTTTCACTAGTAGGTAATAACTTATATGGTGGATGATCTGAAACAAATGGACGCCCAATTACTTCTTCTATTTTACAAACAGGACAAATTTTTCCATGATCTTTGGCATCTATGAGGTCTTTTAATCCTACTGGTGGTGTAGGGAAAAACCCAACCATAGCTTCTAAAATAGCATCGTGTGCTTTTTTGTCATCGTAATCTAAAAATTGACCCTTTAATTTAATTAATCCTTCAATAGCTTTAATCTCATCAGTAGTAAAAAAATCAGAAACAAACTGTCCCTTAAGGTTAGCAAACATATTTTGTAAATTTTCAGACAAATATTTATTTTTTTCATAAGCTAATATTGCTTTATCTAACCGATAATAAGCTTGTTGTTCCAATGGAAGAGTATTTTTTGTTACTGTCACTATGTCTTTATCATCATCTTCCTTCTTAGGTTCTACTTTAAATTCAAACAAATGCTTTCCATTTAATAATTCGTCTTCAATTATTTTTAAATTAATAGCCTTTGGTTGCTTTGCTCCTAAAGATAACACTAGTTCTTCAACAAAATTACAATATTCAGAACTGGCTATATTTTGATCTTCTGTTAATTTTTTTAAATCATTTGGATCTAGACCTTTTTGTAAGGCACTTTTTCTTTCTACAATTTTCAATGTTTTTTCTTGTTCAGCTGTAAATGGTTGTTCTAAAGTTGGGTCTTCTAATAATTCTTGTAATTCTTCATCCTTTTTATATATTTTTTTTTCTGCTTCCGATAACTGGTTAACTAATAATGCTTTTGCAAGTGGGTTCTTTTTGATCGCTTGTAATCGTTCTTTAATCGCTTGCAATTGTTCTTGTTCTTCTTCCGTTAACCTAGCAGTTTTCAATTTTTCTTTCTTTTCAGCAATATTCAATATTTCGGTTTCATCACTGGTTAAAGCTGTATTTTGTGTTAAATAATCTTTAACTTTATACATAAATGTTCTATATTCTTCGAATGTTAAACTTGTCTTAAAAATTCCTCCTTGTTCTTTGAAATCTTTTATGGCAACAGATAAGGTACTAGTTGGGCTTAATTTAGTCCCTAAAAAATTTACTCGTGTTTGGTCTAACAATTTTTGTTGTTTTTCTGCTTCAGTTAAAATTTTACCATCAGCATCTTCTTTTGATTTATCTGGTTCTTTAGGAGTCGGTTTTTTGCTTTTTAATAAAATAGCGGCCTTGGAAGATGCAATAGCATAATAAGATTGCTGTTGCTCGCTACCTACATAGTCTACTTTTAATTTAGAAATTTGTTTTACATACAATCCCCCAACTTCTTCCATCTTTTGTAACAAAAAATCACGACTATTTTCTAGAAAAGCCTTTTTTGTTTCTTGCATTTTTTGAGCTTCTGGGTTATCACTATGCACGATCATCGCATATTCTATTTTACTTAGTTCAGCCTTTATTTCTTCTAACTGATTATTTAAAGCAAGGTGTATTTTACTTAATAAATTTTTGCCTTGAACCGAATCATATTCAGTTTTAGATGTTTGTTTATCTCCTATTCCATTTAATACTAATTCTATAGTCGTTCTATTTGATGGATTTGCTTGGCTTTCCTTCTTAAGAGCATCAAATAAATCATGATCTTCTTCAATAGCTGCTTTACAATAAGCATATATTTTTGTTGCATCAGCAAAAGTAATCTTTTTTTCCCGTGCTAAATCTAACAGCTTATTAAATACATACTCTATTGACGCGAATTTTTTTTGTTCTAAACTTTCTTTTAGCTTTCTTTCTGCATCTTTTTTATCATTATATGTTGCAATTGTTTTTTCACTGAGATCTGGGATTGGGATACTTGATACACTTCTATCTGCTTCAAATTCACATCTAGCTTTGTTTAATGGAAAGAGTAAACCTCTAAAATCTCCTTTGCCTTGGCTTGAATTTAGCTTACCAACATCAAATTGTATCAACTTTGTTAATTTAGCTTCCAAGTCTTTTTTAAGATCTTTAGGTGGTGAAGATCCACTAGGTTTAACACCAGGTTTCCCAGGTGGCGGTGGTGGAGGAGGCACACCAAGTTTACCAGTAGGTGGCGGCGGTGGTGGTGGCGGAGGAGGCACACCAGGTTTACCAGT
>CAIVQA010000044.1 GCA_903907935.1 uncultured Francisellaceae bacterium | reverse complement strand
GGTGCTCTAAAAAACAAGGAGTGTTGTTTGAGCCTCCTTGGCCTACTAGTTGCTTTTTGCATTGCGAAAGGCGAGTTTCACGACTTGTTTTTTAGAGCACCGAAAACTCATGTGCGTTCAATATATAAGGTGCGAGCAATTACACTAAAATTAAAAAGTCAATTAACAAAATGTTTAGTGACAAACAGCAAAATTCCCAATATAATTGATTTTATTTTAGAACACCTATTTTAATTGAGTCAGATTGCTTTATATTTATTAGCAGTGTTTTTGCTCAATTTTTAGATAGATAGTTTAAATATGTAGTTCAGATGTACAGTAGTGTTATTGAATTTAAAAATAAATTTATAAATATAATAAACAAAATTAGAACCCATAAGCTGCCTAATACTTGGTATTTATTCCCTCAACAAGCTAATGATTCTGTTTGTCATTGTTTAGTTATATTTAATTTTGCTTTATTGCAAAAAGTTAGAATGGGTAAAGCAATCTATACTTGGCGTACCCAAGAAGACTGGATTGGCGTTACTTTTAGTGGTATAGTTGCCTGGCAAAAAGCCATGGAACGGTTAACTAATCCAAAGGATGGAGAAAATCATGCATTTTCTGAATATCAAAAATATATTTTAGAACATGGGATTCATTTAGATCGTATTTATACTGATTCAGGACGTAAATATTATAGATCTTCCCTAAATCCATTAAAAAATTTACAGAAAGTATGGTTATCGCCATATCATTTTGTTTGTGCCCAAAATCATCCAGAAGCAGTAGAAAAAACTTTGCCACTTTATTCTGATGGGGAAAATTATTTTATTTTTGATATTAAAAGTGGTAGTTACCAGATCTTAGAAGAAGCAGACACAAATTATATAAACCTTGCAGAAAACCTTATTTATTTGTCTGGTGCTAAAGTTGAAAATGGTAAATTTTTAAAATTAAAAAAAGAGCACCAAGAATATTTAGAGTTACCAAATTATAGTTGTTTAATGGCTGTTCCAATTAATCATCGAGGTGTTCATTCCAAAAAATTTATATACGGTTATAAATATCAATATTTACCGGAACAGGCTAAGCAAAATGTTTATTTTCATGTTGGATTATTTCAATTATTAAATCTTGCTATGGGTATAGATCAAGAAAATAATTTAATCGATCAGCATCATAAACTATATCCAGTATATAGTAATTTGCGAGCAGAAATGACTAAACATCCGGATAATCCATGGGGAATACCGGAATTTAAAGCCGAAAATAGTTTAGAGTATCATTTAGCAGAATTGTTTAAACAAAACCAAACTCTTATGGAAGAGGTTATTAAGATTAATAAATATCCATTTAATACTTATGAACATTATGAACATTTGGATTATTTATATAACAGTAAAGATCAAAAATCACGACAAACATTAGCTAAACAAAAACTATTGTTGCCAGGTAAAGAACAAATGTTAGCGTATAGCTTTTCGCAATCATTATTAACTATTTGGACTGCTGCTGTTAGTGAAAAAGCTTTGTATGCAGTTTTAGAGTTACCAAAAGTTTTACGATTTGTTTTATATTTTTTTAATGCTGATTATCATAAAAAGATTTTGCGAACAGTATACGAAAGTAAACCAGCAACAAAAAGTTTTATAGCTATTTGGCAAGAAATTAAACAAATATTACAAAAAAAGGGAATACAAGAATTATTTAGCTTTGATGGGCATGGGGTAGTTGTTAGTTTTTCTGAAAAATTAATAGCTATGCAAAATAGTAATATGGATATTGTTGCGCCAAAATTAATGAAAGATCTAGGCTTTACAGTAATAGATTCTTTATATGCAGAAGATGTGAAGCCGTTTTATATTGAGCATAAATAATCAAAAGCAGTTACCAAAAGCTTAAAGATTACATAGTATTAACCGATATTATTATGTTGTAATAATTAGGATGTATATATGTTTAATTCCTCTAATAGAAGATTAGATCAAGATCAAAAAAAACAATATCAAGTACAACAGAGAGCTACTACAGAGTCAGAAGCTATAAATTCAGAAAAAGTACCCAAAGAAGTAAACATTAAGGTACCTCAAATAGTTTCATTGCTAGAAGAGGATGGTTATAGTTCAGATTTTGAGCAAGAACGAGTTAGCCCTGTTTTAACTAGTAGGATCCATACTGAACCAGAAAGATCTAATATAGGCGTAAAAAGTCCTTCGACTAGTTCGTTAATTGTAAATTCTGAACAACAGGGTGTAATTACAAAAATCCCAAAAAATACTTCTTTTGTTGAGGTAAAAACATCTAATTCAACGCTAATTGTTCCTAAGAAACCTATGTTTTTTCGAAAAACTCCTAGGATAACTGTTACATCTAGAAGTTGTGAATCATGTCAATCATCAGCTCAAGATTCTGTTAATAATGAGATTATTAACAGTCATACAGAAGCAGAACAACCTAAACCAAAAAAGCTATTCTTTAAATGCACAATATTGTAATCAAAATCAAAGAGCGTCAATATTATTTGCAAGAAGCGAGTTTACAAAACTGGAGCACTCGGTTGAATGTTATTTCTTCAGCTGAATAAACATGTATTCAGTTATATTAAGTTTCATTTGTAATAACTATATTAGACGTATATAATAATGCCTCAAATTTTGTTTTATTTATATTTAGTATTTAAATTAAAAAATAATAAAAAGAGGGTAATATTATCATGAGTACACATGCAGCTAAGTCAGAAGTCTCAGCATCGGAATTTTCAGGTTGGCGGGCCATGATTTGGCCGATTCATAATGACGAACTTAAAAAGTTCCTTCCTATGGGTCTTATGATGTTCTGTATCTTATTTATATATACTCTTTTACGAGATACTAAAGACGCTATTATAGTTAATGCTCCTGGATCTGGGGCCGAAAGCCTGTCTTTTATTAAAGGTATAGGTGTAACTTTTTGTGCAATCTTGTTTATGGTTTTATATACCAAAGCAGCGAATATATTTAGACGAGAAGGGTTATTTTATATAACAGTGTTGCCATTTTTAATTTTCTTCGTTTGTTTTGCATTTTTGATTTATCCTAATAAAGATTTAGTGCACATGAGTTTAGAAACTATAGAAAATTACCAAGAACAATTTCCTAATTTTAAGTGGATTATACCTTTAGTTGGTAATTGGACTTATAGTCTTTTTTATATTCTTTCAGAACTATGGGGTAGTGCAATTTTATCGTTATTATTTTGGCAGTTTGCTAACGCCATTACTCCGGTTAAAGAAGCAAAACGCTTTTATGGTATGTTCGGGTTTTTAGGAAATTTTGGTCTACTGTTATCTGGCCCATTACTAATTTATTTATCTAAGGCAACTACCGGGTTAGGGTTGTCTCGCGCTGAGGCTTGGGGTTTAAGTCTTAAGTATTTAATGGGCTCGGTTTTAATAGCTGGAATAGTTTTATTAATTACTTTCTATTGGATTAATCGTAATGTTCTAACAGATAAACGTTATTACGATCCAGAAGCTATGGGAGAAGGTAAAAAGCCTAAGAAACCAAAATTATCTTTAATGGATAGTTTTCGTTACATTTTATCATCACCTTATTTAGGTTTAATCGCCATGTTAGTTTTATGTTATGGGGTTTCGGTTAATTTATTTGAGGGAGTTTGGAAGGGGCAAATTAAAATAGCGTTCCCTAACGAGAATGATTACAACGCAGTTATGGGTACCCTGTCTACTGTTACCGGGATAGTAACAATTTTATTAATGTTGGTTGGTAGTAATATTTTACGTCGGGTTACTTGGCGTACAGCGGCTTTAATTACCCCAGTAGTTATGATTATTGGTACATTAATTTTCTTTGTTGTGATTCTATATAATAATAGTCAAATTCCAGAAGGCATGAAGATAGTAGAGGCTTTAAAGCAGGGTATTATAGAGAAAAAATTAGTGTTTTTTGTGGTTGGAGTAGGATTGGTAGTAAATGCTTTTGCTAAGGGAGTAAAGTATTCATTATTTGATCCGACTAAAGAAATGGCTTATATACCTTTAGAACCAGAATTAAAGGTTAAGGGTAAAGCAGCAGTAGACGTTATTGGTGGTCGTGGTGGTAAATCTGGCGGTGCCTATATTCAAATGGGTTTGTTAACCTGGTTTACTGGTAGTGCTTTATACCAATTAGTACCTATTCTTGCACCGGTTACTGTTGGTGTAGTGTTTTTATGGCTTTTATCAGTATTTGGTTTAAGCAAGAAATTTAAAGCAATAACTCACGATAAAAACAGTTGATTATATATTTGTTTTAAGTGGAAAGAATTTTAAGTGCTTTTAAAAACCAATTTTTAATAGCAATTGTTGCAGGGGCAAGCTTAACATTAGCATTTGCCCCTTTTCACTTATGGCCGATTAGTATATTGGCTTTATCTTCTTTAATTTGGTTGTTTTCTAAAGAACATCTTACTAAAAATTGCTTTTACCTAGGATTTTGTTTTGGTTTAGGTTTTTTTGCTACCAGTGTATCTTGGGTGTTTGTTAGTATTTATAAATATGGAAATACCAGCATTTACCTGGCATTATTAATTACCAGCTTATTTATAATGTTTTTAGCTTTATTTCCTGCAATAAATTTATATTTATTAAAAAAATTTAATTTATCTAATAATGTAATAGCTTTTCCTGCTAGCTGGACATTATTAGAAATTTTTAGAGGTTGGGTTTTAACTGGATTTCCATGGGGATTATTAGGATATACTCAATTAAATTCTTCATTAAAATACTATGCTAGTTTATTTGGAGTGTACGGTGTATCTTTTGTAGTTGCTTTAGTTGCCAGTTTACTCAGTTTTATTATTTTAAATAAAAGTTATAAAAATAATAAAAAGATATTTTTTAGTAGTTTAATCTTAGTTTTATTAATCTTTATTGGTCCAATGTTGTTGCATCAACAACAATTACAAAAGCAATATAGAAAATACCATAAACAAAATATTAATACAGTTGCTATCCTGCAAAGCAACATAAAGCCAAATGATAAATTTTTATTACAAGATGATCCAACACTTTTAATTGATAATATTTCAGAAATTTATTTGCGGCCAACAGAAAATTTAGTTACAACAAATTCAACGGATCTAAAAATAGATCTAGTTATTTGGCCAGAAAATAGTCTACCTTTACCATTACAACATTATGCTGCTAATGATTTTGCATATAAATTAGATCAATTTGCTAAACAAAAAAATTTTGGATTACTATTGGGGATCCCAATATATCGAGAAGGTACAAATAATTATTTTTATAATTCTGTATTAGGATTAGGAGTTGCAGAAGGTGTTTATCATAAAATAAATTTGGTACCATTTGGGGATTATATTCCATTAGAAAATTTATTAAGGGGAATAATTAATTTTCTTGATTTACCCTTGTCTCGTTTTGTATCTGGGGCTATCAATCAAGCGCCAATTAAATTTAATGGACATAATTTACTAGCAACAGTATGTTACGATATAGCATATGCAGAAAATTTGAGAGTTAGAGTGTTAGCGCAAAATCCTAGCGTTATAGTTGCAGTTAGTGAGGATGGTTGGTTTGGTGACTCCTTGGGGCCTTGGCAACACCTAGATATTGCTAGAATGCGAGCAATTGAAACAGGTCGTTATATATTAAGGGCCACAACTACTGGTGTTTCGGTGGTTATTGATAATTACGGTAATATAGTAAAAAAAGCTCCTCAATTTAAAGAAAGTATATTGGTTAGTCAATATCAAGATTGTTTCCAACAAACTCTATGGAATAAATTAGGTAACAAACCTATAATCTATTTTTTATTAATTTGTTTAGTGGTAGCGGTATGGTCAAAAAGATGATAAGGAATGCGCACTCCATAAGCTGTAACATTTATGGTAAATTGACCAGGTAGTTGAATTAGAAATAGCGTGAAAAGTTAGCCTGGTCAATTTCAAAATGTGGAAGCTTATGGAGTACGCATTAGCAATGAGGAACATTTTGATTGACCAAAGCATTTAACTTTGGGTAAGATGGTGTCTTTGATTTCGGAATAAAATCGTAATGAAACACATAAGAAGTTTTTGGCTATTTTGCTTTATTATTTTCATTAGTCCAGCATTTGCTTTTGAATCGTTTGTTGTTAAAAACATAAAAATAGATGGTTTAAAAAAGGTTTCTAAAGATGCTATTTTGCAAGAAATAGATATTTCCAACGGGCAGACGTTAACTGCCGAAAAAAGTCAAGAAGTTATAAAATCTTTATATAAAACTAATTTTTTTAAAGATGTACAACTAGAAAAAGAAGGAAACGATTTAGTTATAAAGTTAAAAGAACGACCTGTTATATCCAAATTAGAAATAACTGGCATTAAATCCAAAGAAGCTGTCAATAAAATTTTAAAAGAAGCTCAAATTGGTGAAGGTTTAATGTATGATCCAAGTATTATGTCTAAAGCAGAACGAGATATTGAGCGTCATTATTTAAGTAGTGGTAAATATGGAGTTCGAGTAGAAACTAAAGTTGTTGAAAAAGAACGTGATCGAGTAGATGTAGTAATTTCAATTTATGAAGGTGAAGAAGCTAGAATAAAACAAATAAAGATTATTGGTAATACCAAATTTAAAGAATCAGATTTATTGAAAAAATTGTTTCATGGTAAAACAAATTGGTTATCTTGGTACACTAAAAACGATCGTTATTTTAAAGAAAAATTAGATGCGGACCTAGAAGTACTTCAATCTTACTACATGGATCGTGGGTACATTAATTTTCAAGTAGATTCCACTCAGGTTTCATTAACTGCAGATAAAAAGCAAGTATACATTACTATTAGTATTACAGAGGGTGAGCAATATAATTTTGGCACTATAGAATTAACTGGTGAGTTTATTGGCCCTAAAACAGAATATGAAGACATAGTTAATAGTAAAATTAAAACTGGAGATATATTTTCTCGTAAACTGTTATTAGACGCGAAAAAACAATTAGAAGATAAATTAGGAGAAGTTGGTTATAGCAAATCAGAGGCTAGAATTAATCATGAAATAAACGAAGGGGAGCGTTTAGTTAATATTAATATGGCGGTAATTCCTAATGATCGAATTATGGTACGCAGAATAGCTATAAGTGGTAATTATTTAACTCAAGATTTTGTATTACGTAGAATGTTACCTCAATTTGAAGGTACCTGGATTTCTACTAAGGATATTCAAGATGGTAAACAGCAAATTTTACGTCATGGTTATGGTAGTAAGGTTGATGTAGTAACTCATCCTGTTGTAGGAACAGAAGATCAGGTAGATCTAGAATATAAAATAGAAGAGCAACGTACTATGCAAATTCATGCTGGAATTAGTTATTCTGGTGCAGAAGGAATTGGTTATAATTTAGGAGCAGATATTAAGAATTTTGTAGGAACAGGTAAAGATATAAGCTTTTTGTTTGATAATAGCAAAGTATCTACTGGTTATACATTTGGTTACTATAATCCATATTTTACTATGGATGGGATAGGTTTTGGGTATGATCTATACTTTAGGCGTAATAATTTAAGTCGTACTTCTCAAATTTTTGATTATTCTACCGATAATTTGGGTGGAAATATGCATTTTTCTATGCCTTTGTCGCAATATAGTGCCGGTTTTATCGGTATTGGTTGTAATAATACTAAATTGCATGTTCCAGCTAATCCACCAATACAAATTAGTAATTTTACTAATAAAAAAGGGTTTCGTTATCAAGAATATTTTGCAACTGTTGGTTGGCGGTATAATTCTTTAGATAGATATATATTCCCTACTAAAGGCCTAATGCAAAAAGGTTCGGTTAAACATCCGATTATAAGTTCAAAACTTAAATATTATGTTTTGAATTATGAATCTAGCTGGTATAAACCAATATTTAATAATTATATATTTAATTTTCAAAGCGATCTTAGCTACGGTGGTAGATATGGTAAAGATATTTACCCATTTTTTAGAAACTATTTTATGGGTGGTGCAGATAGTGTTAGAGGTTTCGAAGAACGATCCTTAGGACCTAGAGATTCTCAAGGGCGTCCATTTGGTGGTAATTTATCAATTAATTTTAGAAATGCGTTTATTTTTCCGGTGCCATTTAAAGCAGAACTAGAAAATGTAAGACCTTCTTTATTTTTGGATATCGGGCAAGTTTACGATACTTATAAAATAGCTTCTTACAGAAGAAACGATGGGTTACGTTATTCTACCGGTATATCGGTAGCCATTAATACTCCTTTAGGGGTCCCGGTTACTATAAGTTTGGCAAAAGCATTAAATCCTAAACGTGGGGATAGTAAAGAAATGTTTTCATTTACATTTGCAGCAGGTTATTAAATATTAATAGGGGGTTGTTTTGAAAAAATTAATTTTAGGTGTTATTTTGTTTGTTTTAAGTATGGAACTATGCGCTGCAGATACAGCAGCTACTACTATTAATGTGTCTTCTGCTGTTCCTTCCTTAAAAATAGGAGTTGTAAATACTAAAGATATAGAAAATAGTTTATACGGTAAAGAGATTTATAAAAAATTAGAAAAAGAATTTAATCCAAGAAAAGATAAATTTGATGAAAAGCAAAAAGAATTACAAAGTAAAGGCGACTTATTACAACGAGATCGCGCAGTTTTATCTGATAAAGAACGTACTTCTAAAGAACGAGAAGTAATGAAATTGCAGCAAGAAATACAGCATTTATCAGAAACTTTGGATACAGAATTTAAATCTAGGTATCAAGAAGAATTATTAGCATTTAACAAGATTATAGACAATGTTGTTACTAAAATAGCAAATCGTGAAAAATACGATTTAATTTTGCCAGATCGAATTGTAATGTTTAGTAATGATCATTTAGATTGTACCGCAAAAATAGTTTCTGAATTAGATGCTCAATTTAAAGCAAAAAAATAATGTTAAGATTTGATAATCCAATTAATTTAAAAGAATTAGCGTTGATTATTAACGCAGAATTAAAACTATTAAATAGTTCGGATGTTAATTTATCTAATAAAAATATTAGTTCAATAGAAACTATAGAGAACGCTAATTCTGAACAAGTAACATTTCTTGCTAATCCATTATATGTACGATATTTAGAGAATACTAATGCAGCTGCGGTTATAGTTCATCCTAAATATTTAGATAAATGTAAAACAGCAGCACTAATTACCAATAACCCTAGGTTGGCTTTAGCTAAATTGTTAAATTTATGTGATCAATCAAATAAAATTGTACCAAATATTCATAGTTCGTGTGTGTTTGGCAATAATGTCAAAATCGGTCAGAATGTTACTATAGAAGCTGGAGTTGTAATTGGTGATAATTGTTCGGTGGGAAGCGGCACTACTATTAAAGCTAATGTGGTTTTATATAGTAATGTGCAGATCGGGAATAATTGTTTGATCCACAGTAATACTGTAATTGGTTCTGATGGTTTTGGTTTTGCTCAAGATGAAGCAGGTAATTGGGTAAAAATGCCACATTTAGGTGGAGTTATTATTGAAGATCAAGTGGAAATTGGTAGTAATACTTCTATTGATCGTGGTTGTATTGGTGATACAATTATAAAAAAAGGTGTAATTATAGATAATTTAGTTCAAATTGCACATAACGTAGTAATTGGTGAGCGTACGGCTATCGCTGGATGTGTAGGTATAGCAGGTAGTACAGTTATAGGTAAATCTTGTTTAATTGGTGGGGCAGTAAATATAGCAGGTCATCTAGTAATAGCAGATGAAGTATGTATCACTGGTGCTTCTAGTATTAATAAATCTTTATTAAAAAAAGGAGTTTATTCTTCAGGTTTACCTGCTAAACAAAACAGTGTTTGGCAAAAAAATATAGCTAGATTTAATTTATTAGATCAAAGTTTTAAAGATATATTTAGAAAAATTAAACAATTAGAAGAAAAGGATAGTAAAGAGAAAATAATATGATAATGGATATACAAAAAATTATTGAGTGTTTGCCACATAGATATCCATTTTTGTTGGTTGATAGAGTATTGAGTTTTGAGGTTGGGAAAAATATTTCTGCAATTAAAAATGTTACTATCAATGAACCATTTTTTATGGGGCATTTTCCAGTAAAAGCTATAATGCCAGGGGTGTTACTTATAGAGGCGCTAGCTCAAGCTGCTGCTATTTTAGCATACCGTAGTTTACCAAATCCTGATTTGCATAACACTTTATTTTATTTAGGTGCATTAGAAAAAACTAGATTTAAGAAAATAGTAGTTCCTGGAGATCAATTATTATTAAATGTAGAGATAACTGCCCATAGAAAACCTATTTGGAAATTTGTTGGGCAAGCTTTAGTGGATGGGCAGCTTGCTTGTAGTACCAAAGTTACATGTGCGGAAGGTAAGGTATAATGATTAGTCCTCATGCAATTATTGAGCAAGATGTTAAATTAGGTGAAGGTGTTGTAGTCGAGCCATTTGCGGTTATTGGTAATAATGTTGAAATCGGCTCTGGCACTTTGGTAGGTTCGCATGCAGTTATTAAAGGTCCAACTAAAATTGGTAAAAATAATAAAATTTATCAATTTTCTTCTATTGGGTTAGAGTGTCAAGATAAAAAATATAAAGGTGAACCAACAACTTTAGTAATAGGTGATAACAATACTTTTAGAGAGGGATGTACTGTGCATCGTGGAACAGCTCACGGTAATGGTACCACCATAATAGGTAATGATAATTTATTTATGGTTAACACTCATGTAGCTCATGATTGTGTAGTTGGTAATAACGTAGTATTTTCCAATGGTGCATCAATAGCAGGTCATGTTGTAATAAAGGATAATGTTAATTTAAGTGGGTTTGTTGGAGTAAATCAATTTTGTACTATAGGGGCACATAGTTTTGCAACTGGTGGTTCAATTATCATAAAAGATGTAATGCCATATGTAATAGTTGCTGGTCACCCAGCTAAGGTTTGTGGTATTAATGTTGTTGGGTTAGAACGTAATAATTTCGATCCGAGTGTTATAAAAATTATAAAACAAGTGTATAAAATTATTTTTACAACTAGTAAAACAGTTCAAGAAGCAATAGAAAAATTGATCCCATTGGCTGAAAAATACCGAGAAGTAAAATCATGCATTGATTTTTTACAGCAATCTAATCGGGGAATTTTGCGTTAGTATTTTATGAGTTTAAAAATTGCCATTGTAGTTGGCGAATTATCTGGCGATATATTAGCTGCTGGATTAGTTCAAGAATTAAAAAAAATTTTTCCAAATTTACAAGTTGAGGGTGTTGTTGGTCCAAATTTGATTGAAGCAGGCGCTAAAGAACTATTTAATATGCGGCAGCTATCTATTATGGGATTTATAGATCCACTATTAAACTTGCCTAAGCTTGTATATATTAGAAATAAATTGTATAAAAAATTCTTAAAAGACAAACCAGATCTATTTATAGGGATAGATGCTCCAGATTTTAATTTAGGTTTAGAGAAAAAGTTAAAACAAGCTAAAATTACCACGGTACATTATGTAAGCCCATCGGTGTGGGCCTGGAGAACCGGACGCATTAAATTAATAAAAAAAGCAGTTGATTTAATGTTAACGTTGTTTCCATTTGAGGTCGATTTTTATAAACAATATAATTGTCCAGCAGTATGTGTTGGCCATTATTTGGCTGATCAAATTCCTATTGTTATAGATCAAAAAATTGCTAAACAACAACTTGGATTTAGTGAATACGATAAAATATTGACAATAATGCCAGGTAGTAGGGATAGTGAATTGCGACATTTAACTACGATTTATTTAGAAACTGTTAAAGAAATTTTTTTAAGATTTACTTATTTGAAATTTGTTATACCAGTTATTAATCAACAGCATAAAATTTACGTTGAAGATTTGATAAAAAAAAGTACAAGATATTTACCAATTAAGGTTGTATTACAAAATAGTCATACAGCAATTGCTGCGGCTGATTTTGTATTAGTAACATCCGGAACAGCAACATTAGAAGTGATGTTACATAAAAAACCAATGATTGTTGCTTTTAAAACCAATTTTCTTACTTATATAGTGATTAAAAAATTGATTAAAGTTAAATATATTTCGTTACCTAATTTGTTGGCTGGTAAAGCTATTGTTCCAGAATTTATCCAAGATGATGTATCACCACTTAAATTAACTAAAGCGTTATCTGAATTAATTAGTAGAGGTGGGGCAACTTTAGAACAAATAACTGCTTTTAATAAAATTCATCAAGAACTTAAAAAAAATGCTAGCATTATTGCGGCACAAGAAATAGTTAAATTATTGAATCATGAGTAACGTATACCCATTGCAATCTAATTTTAGGCTAGGCAAAATATGTTTTTGCAACCGGAGTATATAAATAATATATGACGATTGCAAAAACATATTTTAACAACGCATAAAATTAGAGTGTGATGGGTATAATAATAGCTGGAGTTGATGAAGCAGGACGAGGACCCCTAGCAGGCCCGGTAGTTGCTGCGGCAGTAATTTTAAATCCACAGTCACCAATAAATGGGCTAAAAGATTCTAAATTATTATCTCCTAAAAGAAGAGAAATATTATTTGAAGAAATAAATCGTTGTTCGTTAGCTGTAGCTTGGTCTAGTTGTTCAGTTGAAGAAATAGATAGAATCAACATTTTACAAGCAAGTTTATTAGCAATGAGACAAGCAATAATAAAATTAAAAATTAAGCCGGATCAAGTGTTGGTAGATGGTAATATTTTGCCTAATTTGTCAGGTTTATCGGTTATAGGTAGAGCTATAGTTAATGGTGATCAATTAGAACCGGCTATTTCTGCAGCATCTATAATAGCAAAGGTAATAAGAGATCGTTTAATGGTTGATCTAGATCAAAAATATCCAGATTATGGTTTTCTTAAACATAAGGGTTATGGTACTAAAGAGCATATTAATGCTTTAAAAAAACATGGAAAAACTATAGAACATAGAAATAGTTTTTTAAAAAAAATATTACCTATTAATCTTGTTCAGAGTAACTAGGAATGTTTTTAAAGAGACTAATACAGTTTAAAAACTAGGGAAGTGCTGTAAGCTTTTCTTTTAGTAAACTCATCCTTAATTGCTTTGTTGGTGCATTTTGCCATTCATGAAGATCAATTGTTACGTAATACATTGGTTTACGTGGATCACTAGAGCTGGTTTTAGATTGCATTATTTCATCTCGTAGTCTTGTTCTAGAAGTTTTACTGGTAGGAGAAAATGTTAACGCTTTAGTTAAAGTAGCAGGTCTACAGCTAAACATATGATGTTCTGGACCATCAGCTTCTATTATTACAGTAAAAGGTTGTCTGGTTCTTATGTCTGTTATAAAGAACTTTCCATCTACTATAGTGTTTTTTATGGGAAATTCTTCTTTTACATCGTGAACTTCGTAATCAAAAGATTTAAGTGAATTACGTATAAAATTTATCACGTCTTTTTGGAAAAAACTTCTGGTTGTTTGCATTCGTAATTTTTCTTGTAAATATTTTTTTAAATAAGCAAAATCTTTTAAAGAAAATGGTTTTTGTTTGTTTAATTTTCTTTGAAAATAAACCCAAGTGGTATACGCTTTATTTAAAAATCTTAGATCTCTTAATCGAGCTTCGTCTATATTAGGAATATTATCTTTAATATAGGCAAAACTTTGTTGAATTAAGGCGTTTATCTTTTTTAATCGTTCTTCAGATAAATGTTTAAGGAACCCTTGTTGAGAAGCATCACATTTGGCAAGCAAAAATAGCAAATCTATTTTGTTGGTCATATTTGTTTTTGATTCATCTAAACTGTCAAGTAGGGTAATACAGTGTTCTTCGATATATTTTTTTTGACGAGGATTGGTTGGTTTTAGCTTAATTAAAGACGACAGAAGTTTTCTAGAGAGGTGGTATGGCATATTTTGTATATTGAAATGTTCTATAACATTTTCTATTAAATTGTCTAATTCAGGGCTTGAGCTTGCGTTGATATCAATATTTAATTTACTTAATTGTTCTAGTAAATCTATTATTTCTTCTTTGTATAAAGCAAATGATGCTGGATACTTGTTAATAGCTTGTAAAAATTTTAATATGCTATCCCAGTTTTCTGCAAGAAGCTTTGTTATAGAGGTAGTAGATTTTTGAATAATAATAAAAGTTATTAATAATTTTAGTCCATTAAACCAAACAGGAAGATATGGTATATCGGTTAAATTTTTTTGTTTTAATGTAAGAATAGCATTGTTTATATTGCCTTCTTTTATACTATATTTATAAGGATTGTATCTGCCTCCAGGTTGGTTTAGCTTTTTTTGTTCTATTTCAAGTCTAGCTGCTATTCCTAAAACTAATTCTTTAGAGCTTGAAGGTAATTCGTCTAAAGATAATAATTTTGGTAATATTGGTTGAGGTTTTTTTGATAAAGTAGATCCTTTTAACAATAATGTTGATGAACTACAACTACTGCTGGATTGTGGTGGCAATTTATCTTTGTGCTGTTCCTGTTCTTCTTTTTCGCTGCTAGATGTGGGGCTATTGCTGCTGGCATCAGAGTTTATTTCTTTAAAAATACTTTTGTCTTTTTTTTCAAACTCAAGCTGTTGTTTTGGTAAAGCTTCTTGCAGTTCTAGCTGCTTTATTTGTTGTTTTTTTTGTTCAATGTTTAGCCCTAGTTCATTAAGTTTTTGTTCAAGTTTTTGTTTGTCTTTTGTTAATTCTTGTTTTGTTTGCTGAATTTCTTGATGTTTTTTTTCAAATGATTGTTTTTTTTTCTCTAACTCTTGTAGTGCATTATCAGTTTTTTGTAGTAATTGTTGTGTTTCTTGATGTTTGTGAGTAGTTTTTTGCTCTTTTTTCTTGATTTTTTTTAATTGTTGTCGTTTATTGTGAACTTCTTGTTTTTTTTGAACAAACTTGCTTTGTGATTGTAGCAGTGATGCGGCAGCTTCTTGTAATTCTTGAGTAAGTTCTACAGTTTCTAAAAAAGCCTCTTGCATTTTTTGTCGTTTTGCTTCTGCTTCTTTCTCAAGCTCTTTTTGCTTTTGTTTACGTTTTTCCTGTTCTATTTGTGCTATTTTATTATTATTATTTGCGTACCATATAGCTAATGAAATTTGGTAAGAATTCAAGGTTGCTTCTGCAGATTGTTTAAATTCTTCAAATGTTTCATATTCGCATAAGTATTTAAAATTTGCTTCCCAAGAAGGATCTTCTTTTTGAATTGTTTTATGAAGTGTAATACATTCTTTAATTGTTCTTCCAACTGTATCTATCATTCTTTGTATTTTATTACTTATATCAAGCAAAGATGATTCTGTTTCAAGATCGCCTTTTTCAAGCTCGGCGTTTAATTTTTTAATTTCGTTTAAAAGAACTTTAATTAATCCAATGTTACTTAAAAATACATTTGTTGGATGTTCTTTCTGAATCTTGTTTGTAATATATAATCGTTTAGCCTGGTCATAATCTTGTTCCAAAATGCTTATTTTTGCTAACAATAAATTATGTAAATGTTTATTGTCTTCAGATAAACGTTCACACCACTCTTTTGCTCCTGCTAAATCCCCGTCAGCTAGAAATTCGTCAAATTGTTCAAAAACACTTTTGCTGCTGGTAGTTTTAGTTTCTTCTTGTTCTATACTTCCACCTTCTGCTATTGTGGTTTCTGTAGTTTGACCAAAAGAAAAATCTTCTCCTTCTAAAAGGGCGTATAAAATAGTTTTATGAGTATGAGCATCTTTAAGAGAATTTACTGCGTAATAATTTCCAGCGCTATCTTTACCGATAAGTATTGGATCTTTGGTATAGCCTAATTGTAATATTTCAGCATTAAGTGGACATTCTTTGATTATTTTTTCTGGGTTTATTTCTAAATTTTCTGCGTTTACCTCTAAAACAATAACTGGTCTACTTAATACTTTGCTTAATATAAGTGGTTCTATTGATCCAACAGTACCATTTCCTTCTCCAATTAATTCCATAATAGTTTGTTTTTCAGGTAAAGTGGCAACTTTTGCATATTCATCAAAACTATCTTCTAGATGCTTGGCAACTAATTTGCGTAGTGAAAAAACGTCATCTTGATCTTTTAAAGACGAAATAATAGCGTAATACAAACCGTGGCCATTATTAGATACAGGTGTAAACGATAATTCTAAACTTTGAATAACATTTTTATTAATAGGCATAGCAATCTCTTATATGTCTTTATTAGATTTTTTATTAAGGTATCTTAACAAAACGCAAGTAATAAAAAAAGCTTAATATGCACGTTCCTTAAGCAAAACTTAGGTTAAGTGTGCCAGTAATTGCTGTTTTGCCTTTATTCCAACCAAACATATCATTATAGCTCCAACAACAGCACAAAATGGAACAATGCTAAGAGCATATTTATAAACTTCTAGATCATATTGTCTAATACCATCAATATTTATTGCGCCAGTCCAAAAGAGATCCATTATTTTACCTATAGTTGTATGAAAAAATGAACCACCTAGCATGTTAATACAATTTAGAAATGCAACGGTTACTCCTAAGTATCGTGGTGTAACTAGATCAGATCCTGCTGCAAATACTATTACTTGATAACAACACATTATACCAATGCAAAAAAACAAACAAGAAAGCATCCAGCAATTATATGTGGTATTAAATAGTAGGAAGGTAAAAAGAAATGCCATTCCTAAACCACATGTAGTTATAACTGTATAATTGCCAAACTTTTTACTGAAAAAAGCCAGTAATGGTCCACCAAATAGCATTCCAAAAAAAATAAAAGATACAATACCAGCTGCATCACCTTTTGTTATATTATATGCTGTCATTAAGTATTGTACACCCCACACATCGGCAAAACCTTCTAAGGAACCAACCATTAACAAGTTAGAAAATGCCAGCAACCATATTATTTTAGAAGAAAGTATGGTAGCAAAATTGGCAAATTTAAATTGGTTATTTTGTTTAAAACTAGCATTTTGTGCATTTTTGGGAGAACGTAAAATTAGATAACAAAGACAACCAATTATTATTGAAATAACTGCAAGTGTTAAGGCTACATTTTGCCAATTATATTTTTCTATCAACAAACTAATTGGTTTTCCTCCATAAATTGCTCCCATAAGGCCAACAGTAAATGAAAAACCGATCAGGCGTGCATATTGTTCATTGGGGAACCATTCAGACACCACTTTAGAAACTCCAAGAAACCCTACTGCAGAGCCAGATCCTATTAAAAATCTACTTAACACTGCTAAATAAAAATTATCTGTGTAGGTAAACATAAGAGTTGCAATACCACAAACAACGGCGAAAATAAAAATGATATATTTAGGGCTAAAGCGATCTAGCAAAATAGCTACAGGAATTTGCATTCCAGAGTATCCATAGTAGTAAAATGCTGCAAGTAGCCCAAAATGACTAGCATCTATAGAAAACTGTCCCATAATTTGATGCATCATTAATCCAGGCCAGATGCGTAAAATAAATTGATAAGTAAAAAATAAGACTGGTAACAGCCACATAAAAAATGGCAAAAATTTATATTTTTGAGTAAGCATATACAACCTCTTTTTATTAGGGTTTATTTTGTAAGAGTTTAATGATTAAGTTTTGATGTATGCGGGTATATATCGGCCTTAGCCGATAATAATGAGAAAAGAAATAATATTGATATTAAGATTTTTATGTAACATTAGTTAAGAATATAATAAATTTTTATTGAAATCAATTGTTGTTTCCGCACCTAAACTGAACGACTATACTCTCAGCTAATGAGTTTTCAGTGCTCTAAAAAATAAGGAGTGTTGTTTGAGCCTCTTTGGACTCTAGTTGCTCCTTACTTTACGAAAGGCGAGTTTCACGACTTGTTTTTTAGAGCACTGAAAACTCATTAGCTGAGAGTATACCCCCAAATTATTTAAAAGGTTCAGCGCCATCTTCTAAAATATTAAGATAATTACGGTAAACATAAATTTTATCTCTTTTTTTACTACTTGTTTCTTCTAATATTCCAAGTTTTAGCATATGGTTAAGAGCACTACGTGCTGTTGGGGCAGTTATACCTAATTCTGTACTTAATAATTGTACAGAAATTTGTGGTAATCTTTTTAAATAATCTAGGGTTTGGGCACATGAAAATCTAGCACGTCCTAAAGTTTTTATTTTTGCTAAATCTCTTTCAAATAAAAAATTTATTTTTTTTATGGTAATTAATGCTAGTTTTGCTGAATTAAAAACACCTTCTAAAAAAAATTCCAACCAGGTTTCCCAAATACCATCATGTCTTATTTGTTGCAATAAATCATAATATATATTTCTATTTTGTTTAAGGTAAAGACTTAAGTACAATATTGGTTCATCTAGCATACCGCTTTCACAAAGTAGCAAAGTAATAAGTAATCTACCTAATCTACCGTTTCCATCTAAAAATGGGTGGATAGTTTCAAATTGTACATGCGAAATACCGGCTTTAATTAAAATAGGTAGATTATTATTGTGTAAAAATTTTTCCAGATCCGATAAGCATTCCATCATGTTTTCAGGAGGAGGGGGAACAAAGATAGCATTTCCTGGCCTAGTTCCACCAATCCAGTTTTGAGATTTTCTAAATTCTCCTGGTAATTTAGAAGATCCACGACTACCAGATAATAGTACATTATGAATTTCTAGTAGTAGTCTTAATGACAGGGGAAAATTATTTTTGAGACGATCTAATCCATAATTGATTGCTTTGACATAATTTGAAACTTCTTCGACATCATTTAAAGATACTTCTGGTTTTTGATTATGTTCAAAAAGAATTAAATCGGAAAAAGAGCTTTGAGTACCTTCAATTTGACTAGAGAGCAATGCTTCTTTACGAACATACATATAGATAAAAAGAGATATGTTTGGGATCGATTTTGCAACACTATTTAACTCAGCTAAGGCTAAAGTTGCTTTTTCTAGGTATGGGTACAACTTTTGTAGGTTTATAGGTGGTTCTGGAGGTAATTTAGGGGGTATATAAGCTTTAAAAGGTTCTCCTGAAACTTTTTTTGCTATATATGTACCCATTCTTTTCTTAAAGTTGTCCACTAAGAAAAGATAGGCCATTATCTTTTCTTAGTCAAGAATTAAAAGAAAAGATAAAATAGATTCTTATTTACATAGACGAAAATAAGAATCTGCCTTATTATCGATTTTAATTAAAACCGAAAATAGGGCGACATATGAAAAAGCTGGATACTTACTTAAATCTTTGTACAGAAACCTATGATTTAAGTAAACCTACCCCACCAGAGGATGCATATGCTTTTTATAGATCATATGTAAGTAATACTAAAGGTCCTATTTTAGAACCTATGTGTGGTACAGGGCGTTTTTTATTACCGCTTCTAGAAGAACATTTTAATGTGCGAGGATTTGATGCAAGTGAGCATATGTTAAATGTTCTACATGTAAAAGCTAAGTCCATGGGGCTAAAACCGAATGTGTGGCGTGGTTTTGTGGAAGAGCTTGATCAACCAAAAGAATATGGTCTTATTTTTATTCCTAGCGGTTCGTTTGGGCTTATAAGTGATCTAGATGCAGCTAAATTAGCACTTAAAACATTTTATGATCATTTATTAAATGATGGAATTTTAGTATTTGAAGTTGGGACATTAAAATCTGCTTCAAACCAGATGGGGGTTTGGAGGGGAGCTGCATATCAAAGAAAAGACGGTAAAATGATTATTGCTAATTTTTTGAACTTGAGTTTAGAAGAAAATATTGAAACTAGCATTATTAAATATGAGTTAATTAACGGTAACCATATTGTTCAAACCGAAATTGAAACTTATAAGCTCCGTCTTTATGAGCCACAGAATTTGGTAACTATGATCAAAAATGTTGGATTTAGAGAAGTTCGCGTAGTTAAAGCTTTTGTTCGAGAGCAAACGCCAAATGAAACTGATGAAGTAGTTGTTTATGAGTGTAGGAAATAGTATTTTTTCACTTTAAATTTCTAAGGAACGTGCCCGAAATAACTTTAACATTTTGAAATTTACCAGGTGGTCTCTTTATGCTATTTTTTAGTTAAACCTACCTGGTAAATTTACCATAAATGTTAAAGTTATTTTGGGTACGTTCCTAAAAATGTATCGCCTTTAAAAAGGGTCACTCTATCTTCTTTAGCTTTTTTGAGCATTGCATCAGTAAAACCTTGTTTACTAAATAAACAAAAATACTCTTTTCTATTTGGGGTACCCCATATAACTTTGCTAGCCTTTTCTTTTAAATCTTTTAAAAGATCTATACCAATAGGCTTTGAAGTCCATTTAACTTCTACGAATAAAATTTGATCTAAATGGGAATTAAAACCTACAACATCGATTTCATCATTTTTATCCCACCATTTTCCAATATTTGAAAAATTAAAAAATTGATCCGAATGTTTTAAAATTAACTCTTGAGCAATGTTTTCGTAAATAAAGGATAGATATTGAGGAAATTTTTCTATAATGTCATCTAAAACAAGTTTACTGTTACCTATTTCAAGTTCACTTTTTCTTGGAAAGACATATTTAAACCAAAAATTAAAAAATTGATCTGATATTAAGTAAAGTCCCTTTTTACTTTTAAATGGTTTTTCTTCAGTTATCGGTAGTTCTTTTTTTATTATATGAAGATCTGCAAGAACACTGAGATATTTATTAGCGACAGAAGTATTAATTCCAGTAGCATTAACAATTTCTGATAATTTTCTTTTGCCCTGAGCTATAGCTTGAAGAAGGGCAAAATAATACCGTGGTTCTCTTAATTCTTCTCTTAAAAGAAATTCTACTTCCTCGTATAATACTTCTCCTTTTTTAAGCACATGATCTTGTATATTTAAAAAAATATCTTTATTTGCTGAAAAGTACTTCCAATAGGCAGGGATCCCTCCTGCAATTGCATAATGCATTAATTTATCTTCGAATGGCTTAGAGTTTCTAAATTGGCTTATTGCTTCAAAAGTCATAGGTTCAACCTTCCATTGACCAGTTCTTCTACCATAAAGTGGAGAATTGTATCCTAATACTTCGTTTTCCATCATGGCGATACTTGAACCTAAAAGAATGAGATAAATATTGCTTTTAGACCAATATTCGTCCCAGGCTTTTTGGAAAATACTTAAAATACTACGATTAGATTCAATTAGATAAGGAAATTCGTCTATAGTTAAGACAAACTTTAGGCCTTTTTCTTTAATATAACTAAAACTTTCTTCCCATTCAGCAAATCCCCTAGTTTTAAGAAGTGGTTCATTAAATAATTCTCCAATAGCTAAGGAAAATCTTTTTAACTGTTCGTGTTCATTAGTACTTTCGGATAGAAAATAAAGATGGGGTTTATTAGTCATAAACTGTTTAACAAGTTCGGTTTTACCAACCCTTCTTTTTCCCCATAGTACAATAAATTGAGGATTTGGATCGTTCCATTTTTCTTCTAAAAACTTTAATTCTTGTTTTCTGTCAAAAAAGTCCATAATTTTTGTCTTAAGGTAATATTATGATAGTTATATACTTTAGGGTATTATACTCGTGAGTATATAAAAGTAAATATAGCAGATTTAACAGTAATCATGTTATAATTTAATTAACTTATTCACACCATATTGCGTATGGGTCATTATATAATATGTCCAACTTCGTCCATTTAAACTGTCACAGCGAATACTCCATAGTAGATGGTATTTTACGGATTAAGCCTTTTATTGAAAAAATAAGAAAGCAAGGTATGGAATCTGTTGCATTAACAGATCAATCAAATTTATTTGGTATGGTTAAGTTTTATAAAGCTGCTGTTTCTATTGGGATTAAACCTATTATTGGGTGTGATATTTGGTTGGGTAACGGTGAACAGCGTTTAACTTTATTATGTCAAAATAATACTGGTTTAAACAATTTAATGAAATTAATTTCTAAATCATATAATAATTGGTGCAACCACAAACCAATTGTAAATGCTAATTGGTTATTACAAGATAATTTACATGTTGGGCTAATAGCAATCGCTCCAATGATGGATAGCGATATTGGACAAGCAATAACCAACAATAATATGTTAGCAGCAATAGAATTAACTAATAATTGGGTGCAACTATTTGGTGATAGATTTTATTTATCAATTGCTAGAATAGGTAAAAATTCAGAAGAATATATACTACAACAAACATTAGAAATTGCCGAACAAAATATTCCAGTGGTAGCAACTTTTGATGTTAGATTTTTAGAAAGAGATGATTTTATAGCTCACGAAGCTAGAGTATGTATTAACCAAGGCGTTAGGTTAGATGATATTAATCGTAAAAAATTTTATACCGAACAACAATATTTAAAGACCCCAAAAGAAATACAAAGTTTATTTTCTGATCTAAACGACAGTTTAATTAATACAGCAGAAATTGCTAAACGTTGTAATGTACGTTTAGAGTTGGGAAAAACCTATTTACCAAAGTATCAAACTCCAAATAGTAGTAGTGAACAACAATATTTAGTAGAAGCAGCAGAAAATGGGTTAGTTTCACGTTTAAATTGTCATAATGTTCTTAATTTGCCAGATAATTATGCTAAACGTTTAGCTACAGAAATTTCAGTAATAAACAGTATGGGGTTTGCTGGTTATTTTTTAATTGTTGCTGATATTATTCAATGGTCGCTACAACAAGGTATACCGGTAGGCCCTGGTCGTGGATCTGGAGCTGGTTCTTTAGTAGCTTTTGCATTACAAATCACTAATATTGATCCGTTAGCCCATAATTTATTATTTGAAAGATTTTTAAATCCAGAACGGGTATCTATGCCGGATTTTGATATCGATTTTTGTATTAATGGACGAGATTTAGTTATAGAGTATGTTGCACATAAGTATGGTCAAGATTCGGTGGCACAAATTATTACTTATGGAACTATGGCAGCAAAAGCAGCTATTCGTGATGTTGGTAGAGTATTAGGTAGTCCATATGGTTTTGTTGATCAAATTGCCAAAATGATTCCGTTAGAACTAGGCATGACTATTAATAAAGCTATAGAGCAAGAAGCATTGTTAAAAGCAAAGTATGAAGAAGATGATGAAGTAAAATCTATTATAGATCTAGCTATAAAATTAGAAGGAATTACTAGGAACGTTGGTAAACATGCAGGTGGTTTAGTTATTGCTCCAACACCAATTGTTAATTTTTCTCCATTATATCGTGAAGCAAATGGTACTCCTCCAGTAACGCAATTTGATAAAAATGATATTGAGGACATTGGTTTAGTAAAATTTGATTTTTTAGGATTAAAAACTTTAACTATTATTGATTGTGCGGTTAAAGCTATTAATAAGATCCAGAATAGTCAATTAAATATTAATAAAATTCCATTAAATGATCTTAAAACATTTGAAATTTTATGTAATGGTAATACAACTGCAATATTTCAGTTAGAATCCAGAGGTATGAGGGAACTAACTGTAAAATTACAGCCAAATCAATTCGAAGATTTAATCAATATTGGAGCACTATATAGACCTGGTCCTTTGCAATCTGGGATGGTAGATGATTTTATAGACTGTAGACGTGGTAAAAAATCTATTCAATATCCACATCCAGACCTAAAACCAGTTTTAGAAACTACTTATGGAGTTATAGTTTACCAAGAACAGGTAATGCAAATAGCGCAAATTTTAGCAGGATACACGCTTGGTGGTGCTGATTTATTACGCCGAGCTATGGGTAAAAAAAAATCAGAAGAAATGGCCAAACAAAGAGAATTTTTTATTAATGGGGCTGCTTCTAAGGGTGTAGATCATACTCAAGCTAATGGTATTTTTGATTTAATGGAAAAATTTTCTAAATATGGGTTTCCTAAACCTCATGCTGCAGCATATGCCTTATTAACTTATCAAACTGCATGGTTAAAAACCTATTATCCAGCAGAATTTATGGCCGCTGTACTTTCGTTGGAATTATCTAATACTGATCAAATTGTTTTATTTATTATAGATTGTAAAAAAAATGGTATTACTATTTCTCCGCCTAATATAAATTCTAGTGAATATAATTTTGTAGCTACCAATTCTAATAGTATTAATTATGGGTTGGGTGCTATTAAAGGAGTTGGTGAAGCAGCGGTTAATAACATTATTACCGCTAGAGAACAAGGAGAATTTATTAATTTGTTAGATCTATGTAAAAGGGTAGATCTACATAAGGTATCCAGAAAAACTTTAGAGGTTTTAATTAAAGCTGGAGCATTAGATTGTTTTAATTTACATAGAGCGGCATTGTTAGAGTTTTTAGAGCCAACTATTAAAATTGCCTCTAGATTATCAACAAATTCTCAGCAACAATTGAGTTTGTTTGATAATGGTTTTGAAGAAATAATATTTTCTAATGATATTTGTGCAGCATGGGAAAAACCAGAATTATTAATGAATGAAAAGACAGCTTTAGGTTTTTATTTTTCTGATCATCCATTAGTAGAGTTTGAAAAAGAATTAAATATTTTAGGAGTAATTAAATTCACACATGCTTCTTTGGAAAAAAACACTCAAAAATTTGCAGGATTAATAGTTGGTATACGAAATTTACGTACTAAACGTGGCGATAAGATGGCTATAGTTACTTTGGATGATGCAATTACTAGGCAAGAGATAGTGGTTTTTTCTGATCTATATAATGAAAATAAAGATTTATTAAAAAAAGATCAATTAATAATAGTTGAAGGGGAAGTAACTAAAGATGATTATAGCGGTGGTTTTAAAATAAAATGCAATAAAATTATGAATTTATGTGAATTACGCAAAAAAAATGCTAATAATTTGATTGTAATTTTAAATGCCGAAGCCTTAAATAAAGAAGGTGTAGATGGAACTAATATATCAGAAAAAATTAAACAAATTATTAAACCATATCCCGGAGTGTGTCCATTAGTAGTTCATTATAAAAAATTTGATATTTTAACTAAAGTAAAATTTGGCCCAACTTGGGCTGTAGATCCTAAAATGCGGTTGTTGAATGATTTAAAAAAACTACCAGAAGTTGAAGACGCATATGTTGATTACTAAATCAACAAACCATTAATAGCAGCTTGTTCTATAGTCCGATCTAGAAGTTCTTTAACTTTTCTGGGAGTTTCTTCTGGGGTATATTTATGTTCAGTCCAAATTATTTTATTATTATTAAAATCTTGTATTATAAGTTCATAAATTCTAGCTTTGTCGTTATTGCCATCCATGTATTTAAAGGCGGTTTTTTCAAAGAAATTTATGGAAATACTTTTATGCATTATGTTAGTAACCATCATTTTAGAAGTATTGTGTACCAAATAAAAGTTAAATTTTGAAATCCGTGGTTTATCTTTATTTATATTATTAATATTATTTT
>CAIVQA010000043.1 GCA_903907935.1 uncultured Francisellaceae bacterium | reverse complement strand
GCAATTTTTCGGAAAAACCGATCAAAATATTATAATAATTATTAAATTTCCCTGAAAAAATCAGAAAAAGCTCATAAAAACACTTGCAAATCATCCACCTAACAAACTGTGTGCAAAATTGGGACAGCTTCTCAGAACCCCATGGTGGGGAACCTCTACTGTTGGGTTATAAAAAATTAGAATTTATATTAGAACAATTTTATGGTATTTGCGATTTAAGTATACAAACTAACGGTACATTAATTACTAAAGAAATATTAGATTTGCTGGGAAAGTATAATTGTTCAATAGGAGTAAGTTTTGATGGTCTACAATCCATTAATGACAAGTTTAGAGTTGACCAAAAAGGGCGTGGTACTTTTGAAAGAATAAAACGAGGAATAGAGCTCATACTAGAACATCCAATATATAGTAATGATTTTTCTATTCTTTCCGTTATTGATCCTTCTTCAGATCCAATAGAGGTTTATGAATACTTATCACAATACAAACCAAAAATGGTAGATTTTTTACTTAAAGATGGTTATTACAATCACTTGCCAGAAGGGAAAAAATCTTTAAATTCTGTAGAGTATGGTCAATGGTTAACAAGGCTAACTAAATATTACCTATCTTTAGGTAACCCTACAGTACCGATAAGAAAAATAGATGGATTAATAGAGGATTACCTAAGAAGCAAGTTAAACGTTAATGTTATGGCTCCATTTGGTATGATAGCAATAAATCCAAATGGAGATATAACGAAAAATGAACTTTATGATATAAACCCTATGGGTTCAAGTTTCACTAAAAAATGGAATATAAATAAAGATCCTTTATTGCAATTAATAGAAAGCCAAGAGTATAAGTCCTACACATTAGATCTATTTACTACAGCAAAAGAATGTTTGTCATGCGAATTTTTAGAACATTGTAATGGTGGTTGTTATGAAGTACATACTAGATGGGATCAAAAAAATCATCTAAAAAATCCAACTATTTACTGCGCAGATTATCAATATTTTTTCAAGAACATTGGTAGCTATTGCGATAAACAACTAGATCACTATTTGAATTTAAAAAACTCAGTAAAAGATAGCATTAAAACCAAGAACTACATTTCTCTAGAGAGTATTTAAGTTTATTGTGATTTGGTATAAATTGTGGTACGTAAATTACCGAGTTTTTGTTAGCAGTTTTAACCATTTTAATTTTATAACATTGCCCCATAGAGTCTGGATGTGGGATTATAGTATATCCGTTTATAATATAATCTTGGATATCTTTGGTTATTTCTTTTGATGGCATATATTTACTAAATTCTTTTTGTAGATCTATAATTGATAATTGTTTGTTTGATCTAATTAGAACTTTGATCACATCGTCTAGAGTGTGTTTGCTAATACGGCCTGGCCCCATTTGCTAATTTAATTTGGCTCCACCCTAGTCAATAAAACCTTCTCAGAATTATTATGTTATTTTTGAAACTAATAATTCTTGGAGGTAATGAGGTGACTAAAGTGGAACTATT
>CAIVQA010000042.1 GCA_903907935.1 uncultured Francisellaceae bacterium | reverse complement strand
TGAAAGTGCTTTACAACCCTCAGGCCTTCTTCACACACGCGGCATTGCTGGATCAGGGTTGCCCCCATTGTCCAATATTCCCCACTGCTGCCTCCCGTAAGAGTCTGGGCCGTGTCTCAGTCCCAGTGTGGCTGTTCTTCCTCTCAGAACAGCTATAGATCTTCGCCTTGGTAGGCCTTTACCCTACCAACTAGCTAATCTAACGTAAGCTCACCTCAGAGCGCCAGGCCTTACGGTCCCCAGCTTTACCTTCTACGGATCATCCAGTATTAGCCTGTGTTTCCACAGGTTATCCTCGACTCTATTATAGATTCCTACGCATTACTCACCCGTGCGCCACTCGCCGCCATTAAAGGTTACCCTCTAACGCGCTGCCGTTCGACTTGCATGTGTTAGGCATGCCGCCAGCGTTCAATCTGAGCCAGGATCAAACTCTTCATTTAAAAATTCTTTCAAACTTCTAAACTTTAAGTTAATCCCAAGTATTAAATTAACCTTGTACTAAACATACAAAACTAAATAACACTTCAAATAAATTTAAAACTTTTAGAAAAATAATTGCTTCTAATATTATTTAGAATCAACTAGTGCCCACTTAAATTGCTTGGCTTTACTTTATGTTAAATAACTTCGGTTTACTAAACCAACTCTATCCGAACCAAAACAGAGTATAATGCATAATTGATACGCATTGGGTTGCCAATTTAATGCTACTTCAGGCGAATGTCAATAGGACAACAAAGATAAATTATTATTTACAAAAAATATCCCCTAAAGTAGGGCGTGGTAATCAAATTACTAAATAAAAACCACCACCTAGCCAATACTATGGAAATCAATTATAACACGAATTTTATTTTAAGTATCTTAAAAACAACCCATTGGTTGGTTTTTGGCCATATTTGTTTATGTCTTATATGTTGGAATTAATGCTAATTTAACAACAATAATAACTTAGTAATGTGCACTCCATAAGCTTCCGCATTTGTGCACTTGCGGTCCGTAACTCGCTGGCTTTGCCAGCTCAAACAGTACGGTCCTCTTACATCAAATGCGGAAGCTTATGGAGTGCGCGTGTTCCTTATATATTTTTTTAGTAGTGGACTGCTTTACTGGATACCAACTAGCATCAAAAATAACTATCAAAGTTTATAAAAATAAATTATCTATAATTTTTTATAAAAATTTTTAAATAGAGCTTCCTAAGAGCGCATATGCAACATATTTATAAAAAATACGTTACAATGCAAGCTATAACAATAAATATTTAATTATCAAAGAAATATTTATTAAACCCATCCAATAAAATAAACAATTAGCAGACTTAAACTCTACTCACCCTAAAAATAACCTATATTTTATAAAGAGCTATAAAAAAATATATTTAGTGATATTGCAATAATTTACAGGTTATTTATGTCGGGACCTATTAAAAAAAAACCAAATCCTGAACACCATCATAATTATCATGATTATCATGATGAATTTACAAAAAGTAATAGAGAAATTTATGACAGATTTGCTCAAGCTAAACTAGCCTTAGAAGGAGATATTAGGGCAGAAATTTCTACTTTAGAACATAAATTCAGAGAGAAATATAAAGACAAAAAACTTAACTATAACGCTATAAAAAAAAGAGTTGAAGAACAAGGGGGTACTGTAAGATTATCAGACCATGAAAGACATTTGTATGAAGCAGTTGAAGATGCTACGGAAAAATTAGAAAAAGAACATCCTGATGCTAATAAATTATTAATAGAGGAATTATATGAAAAAATCAACCATGAACAATCTACTGGGGTAACCGCCTACCAATATGAAAGAATTAAAAGATTATATGGGATATTAACAAGCGATTCATTATATGGCTCCCTTCGTGAAAATCGAGCTAAAATTGCTGAAATTAATGACCTTACTTTACAATTTTTAGATAATAATTTTGATGAACAAGCCAATCTAAATGTTGCTGCAGAGAACAATAAAAAAGCCGTTCAAGATCAAAAAATTGTATCTGGCACTAGCGGCAATTACGTTAAAGATCAAACTGAAGTTTATAAGGAAATAGCTAAACTAGAAAAAGAATATCTTAATGAATTATTTGAAAAACGTATTAGAAGTCTTGCTAGCGTAACTCCTGTACAATGGAAAGGTATTATTGATAGAAAATTTGTAACAATCGGAGATAAATCAGGTATTCATGGAAAATATACTAGTAGTATATATGAAAATGAAGAACGATTACTAAAATTAATAAGCAAACTTAGAGAAAAAATAGAAGAACAAAATATTTATATTATTAATATTACATTTCAATTAGGAGAAGCAAACAAAGCAAAAGAAGCAGCAGAACGTAAATTAATAGAAATAAAACAAACTTTTGTTGGAAAAGCTACAGATCAAAAAGCTGCAGAAGAAGAACAAAAAGCAATAATAGCAAGATTTACTAAACAAATTGAGGATTTTCAGGAACAGATTACAAAAGGGAAAGAAGATTATAGAACCTTATCTGAGCAAGAACAACATAATAAAGATTTGGTTGAAGATTTACGGAGGCAACTCGCAAGCGCTCAAACAGAATTAACTGCAAAAACTGAAGAAATAACCAAAGCCAAATCCGACATAGATGCAAAAGATAAAGAAATCGAAGCACAAAAAGCAATAATAACTGAGTATAAAGGAAAAAAAGACAAAGAAAAAAAGAAACGTAAAGAAGCTGAAAGCAAAATTGAGGAGGCTGAACGTACTTTAAAAACTCTAACTGCTGAAAAACAAGATTTAACAACAAAGCTACATACTATAGAAAGTGAATTATTTAGTGAACAACAAGCTCATTTAAGTACTAAAAAAAGTTTAGAAGCAACTCAAACAACATTAGATAATGTTACAGCCCAGTTAGAACAAGCTAATTCTGATAGACAAGAACTACAAACTAAATTTGAAGAAAACAATCAAGCGCTACACACGGTTCAAAGTGAATTAAATGCAGCTCAAGCAGCAAGAGATAAATTAGAAGCAGAATTTAAGGCGGCTCAAGCAGAAGCAGAAAATGCTCAAAAAGCATCTAGAAGTATTTTTTCAAAATTTAAAGCATCTTCTGCCGCAAAATTAGAAGCTGCTAATCTACAACTAGAAAAAACCTCTCAAGCTTTACAAGCTGCTCAACAACAAACTGATGTTGCAGAACAAAAGTTTAATAATTTACACAAAGAACATACTATTTTACAAAATAGTATTGAACAAAAAGATCACCAAATTAAAAATTTAACTCATGAAAATGAGGTTTTACAATCCAGAATAGCTACCCTCGAAACAACAAATCAAGAATTAAGTACAGCATTAACAGAAGCCAAAGAAGAAAACACCAGATTAAATGCTGAGTTGCAAACAGCTCAACAATCATTAACCGCTGCTCAAGCAATAATTACCCAAACTCAACAAGAAAAACAACAAATTGAAACCACCTTAAGTACAACCCAACAACAATTAGATGAAAAAAATACCGAAATAGCAACCTTAAGTGCTCAAATAGCAAACGTTAGTGCAACATCGCAAGAAGAACGACAATCACTAACATCTCAACTTAGTGCTGCTATGACTAGTCAACAACAATTAACCAATAATGTACAAGCTTTACAAGATCAGTTAAAACAAAAAGACGCGACTATTACCGAACAAGCTGAAATAATATCTTCTTTACGCAGCCAAGCAGCTGATTTAGCCAATCAAGTTTCACATTTACAAACAGAAAATTTAGGGCTAAAAGAAAGCATAGTAACATTGCAAGCAACAATTACTGAACATGAAGAAACTCTTGCCACTAAAGAACAAAAGGTACGCGAATTAGAAACTAAGATAGAAGAAGCCGCCCAAGAAGCTGCAGCTGCTCTTCAAAGATATTCCGAAACAAATCAAGCATTATTACAAACAACGAGTAGCGACAAAGCAACTATTGCTACCCTAACAACACAACTAGCAGAACAAAAAGCTGATCTAGATAATAAAAATTTAAAAGTTAGCAATTTAAAACAAGAAAATGCTCAATTAAAAAAAGAAAATGCCGAATTAAAAACAACAATAGAAAACTTAACGAATCAAAATGCACAATTATCTGAACAATTAGAAACCACCACCACTGAACTACAAAAAACCAAACAAGAACAAGCAAATTTAACTACACAATTAGCAAAAAAAGATGAGGAATTAAACGAACAACAACTAGAATTAAATCAAAAAAACATAATCATACAAGAACAACAAAACTCAATTAGCAAATTAACCGCAGAAAATGCTGCTACAACTCTAGAAATAGCCGAATTAAGGACAAAAGAAGGCAATAATGAAGAAAAAATTGCGAAATTAGAAGAAAAGGTACAACGAAGAAACGCTATAATTAAACAAGCTTCTCAAACAATTACTGATTTAAAAGAAGAATTAAAGACAGCTAGACAAACAATTACTGAAAAAGAAGGGGAAATACAAGCATTAAATGAAAGAGTAGCGCTTTTAGAAGGAGAATTAGCTAAAAGACAAGCAATAATTGATGATCTCCATCACCAAGTAGAACACTATAAAAAACAATACGAAGAAGCACAACAAGAAATTGAGAAATTAAACAACTTTTTATTTGAAGAACAAAATGCTAGACAATTATTAGCAGCTGAGGTTGAAAAATTAAAATCTGAAAAAGCTAAATTAAAATCCACCAATAAAAAAGCCCTAGCAGATTTTGAGGCCCAATTAAAACTCAAACAATCTGCATTAGATCTAAAAACTCAACAAATAGACAAATTAAAATCTGACACAGATACTTTAAGAAAAGCATTAGAAAGAACCACAGAAGAACATAAAGTAGCCATTGAAAAAATTGCTATCCTAGAAAATGATCTTAAAGTATCCAAAGAACAACAAACTAAAACAGCAGCTGATCTAGAGGCAGCTAATTTAACAATAAAACAGTTAGAACAACAGACAGCAGAATTAGAATTACGAAATGGCGAACTAAATAAAAAAATTATTGATTTAACAGCTGCTATTGAAACTAATAAGTTTGAATCAGATCAAGATAAAGCTAAATTTGAAGCCGAATTAAAACAACATCAAGATAGCTTAGCAGCATCGCAACAAGAGTTATCTAAAACTCAAAGAAAATTACAAATAGCTCAAACTAAAGTAGCAAAATTAAGCGCGGAAGTTGATAGGTTGCGTGCAGAATTAAAATCTAAAGAAGAAGATCGATTATTAATGCAAGGTGATTTAGCAAAACTACAAGTTATATTAAAAGAAACTGAAGAAGCTAAACAACGAGCTATAGATCAAAATAAACTTACTGAAGACCAGTTAGCAACATTAACCAGAGATTTAGAGGCAAAACAACGAGAAAATTCTACTTTGCAAACCCAAATAACAACCGTTAACGAAGAAGTAAAGGGATTAAAACAAGATAATAAATCTAAAGAAGAACAAATTAAACAACATAAAGATAGTATAGAACAGTTAAGACAAGATAAAGGAGCCGCTCAAAAACGACTAATAGAACTAGGAGAAGAAAATGATAGCAACAAAGCTGAAATTGGTGAGTTACGGCAAACAATTCAAGCTAAAGATGATACCATAGCTACATTATCTACCCAAAACAGTACTTTACAATCAGCAATCGACACCGCAACGCAACAAATTCAAGCTAAAGATCAGGTAATACTTGGTTTACAACAAGATTTATCTAAATTAGACAAAGAATTACAAGAAAAAAACTTAGAAATACAACGATTAACTAAAGAACTTGCAGAATTTAAAGCAAAATATAGTGAAGCCACTAATACGATTGCCAGCTTGAAAGAACAACTTACTCAAGAAGCTAAAGAAAAAGAAAAATTAAATCGCGAATTGACAAAATTAAAGGATGAATTAACCGCTCTTGAAAAAACATCTAAAGGACAGACAGAACAATTAGCAGCTAAACAACAAGAAATTGAAAAGAAAGAAAAAGAATTACAAACTAAAGATCATAAAATTGAATCATTAAGTAATAATTTATTACAAACCCAAGGTAAGTTAGATGAAGCCTTAACCCAACTTGCTGCTGCCAAACAAGAAATTGAACGTTTAAAACTCGAATTACAGGCATCGGAAGCAGAAAAAAGAGATTTATTAGCTCAATTAAAAGCATCCCAAGATAGGGAACAAAAAGCACAAGAAGAAACTCGCAGATTGGCAGAAGAATCTCGCAAAAACAAAGAAGAACTAGACCGAACAACAACTGAATTACAAAAAGCAAATCAACAATCAGAAGAAGATCGAAAACAAGCACAACAAAAAATAGAAAAACTAACAACAGCACAACAACAACTCGAAGGCCAAGTTAAATCTGCAGAAGAAAAAGCGGCAACTGAAGCTACCAAAAATGCTACTTTACAATCTCAAGTTGATCAATTAAATGATCACTTACAACAAAAAGAAGGTCAATTAGAAGATTTAAGACAACAAGTTACTGATGCAAACAACGCTCTTAGAGAAGAAACCAGTAAACGCACCATAGCTGAAAATTTAGCTAAAGCAGCTGAAGAAAGAGCACAACAAAATGCAAAAATTATTACACAATTAGAAGCAAAAAATCAAAATCTTAAAGAATTATTAGAAACAGCGACACAAAAAACCCAAACTATTGATGCTGCATTACAACAAGAAATACAAAAAAACCTAGAAAACTTAAGAGTTATTAAAGAACAAAAAGCACAAATTGATCAGCTAACCACAGAAAATGTCGCTCTTCGCGCTGAACTTTTTGAATTACAATTAAAACTAGCTACCACCACTCAAAACAAACAAGATCTAGAACATAAACTAGCCGCATTAGGCGAACAATCTTCTATAGAAAAACAAAAGTTACAAGCCCAATTAGACGAAGCTACAGCACACCAACAACAATTAACTACAGAAATCCAAAATAAAGAACAAACTATTCTTCAACAAAGTAACCAAATTTCTGGGTTACAAAATCAAGTTACCAGCGTTACCATAGAAAACGAAGAACTAAAAAAGAAAATTTTAGATCAACAAAAACAACTCGAACAACAAAATATTCTTATTGGCCAACTAGAACTCCGTAATCAACAAGTAACCGCAAACTTATTAGCAGCACAACAAAAATATGACGAACTACAAACAGCTGCAGATTCATTACAACGTGACTTAACCAAAGCATTAGCCGATACAGCTAAAACCACAGAAGAAAAAGCACAATTACAACAACAATATGACACAGTTAAAGCCTTGGCAGAACAAGAAAAATTCACAATAACGCAATTATCAACTAAAGTTTCATCTTTAGAACAAGATTTAATAGCCCACAAAGCTAAAATTGATGAATTAAACGAAAAACTTAGAATCAGCAATGAAAAAATCTTACAACAAGAAACCACTATAGCACAATTAACTGCTAATAATACCTCATTGAAAGCTGAATTAGATGCTGCTAAATCAGCAACAAAAGAAACCGCAAGAAAATTACATGAAAAAGAAACAGAAATTACCGCTCTAACAACACAACTCGAAAAATCCACAGAAAATCAAGCTGCTATTAAACAACAAAAAGAAGCGGCAGAATTAGAACAACAAAGATTACATAATCTTTTGATTGCTGAACAACAAAAAGTAACCATTTTAGAACAGAAAACCAAAACTCTTACAGCAGCTCTTGAAGAAGAACAAAAACAAAATAAGATCCTTAGTGATAGAGTAGAACAACAAAACAATACTATATTACAAAAAATTACTGAATTAACTAAACTACAACTTGAATTAGAGACTAAAGAACATGTTAACAGTAAAGTTCAAGCAGAATTAACCGGAAAAATTAGAACTCTACAATCAGAAATTAAAGAACTTAGCAATGCTCGCGATGAGAATTTAACCAAAATCGACGAACTCACACATAATATCACCAAAATAAACGACCAATACGAGAAAGAAAAATCTGCTAGAGAAAAGGCTGAGGAACAACAAAAGATAGCTGAAGAAAAATTATCTGTAGCTGAAACAACTATTAAAGGCCTACGCTCAGATTTGGAAGATAAACAAAACTTAATTAACAGCTTAAATGCTAAATTGGCACAATATGAAGCAGCTAGTAAAATTGCAGCAGAAACAATAGCTACATTTCAACAACAGTTACTCGAAGCACAAGCAGAAAAAATCAGCTTCGAACAACAAATTAATGCATGGAAGGCAGAAAAAATTAGTCTACAAGAAGGACACTCTACAAAAACAGAAGAACTTAATAAAAAATTAGTTGAAGCTGAAGCCTTATTAAAACAAAAAACATCTAATATTAATGACTTGGAAGGAAGGACTAAACAATTACAAAGCCAACTAGACTTGGCTAACAAACAAAAAGACGAAGAACATGCTATCGTAGTAGCATTACAACAAGAATTAAGTTTATTACAAGAAAAACTTAAAATCTCCGAATCTACTATGGCAAAATTACGAAGCACTAACTTGGAGTTAGAAGCAGAAAAAACCAAATTATTAATAGATACTAGTGCTACTACGGAACAATTAACAAAAAACCAAGAAGAATTAGCTAAAAATCAATTACGTATTCTCGAGTTAGAAAAATTAACTCAAGATCTCCAAGGACAGTTAACCGCAAAAACAATAGAAGCTAGAGAGAAAGAAAAATTAGCCCATGCTGCTACAGAATCTCTTAATCAACAATTAACAGAAACCAAACAATTCCTTGCAGAAAGCAATAGTAAAAATCTAGAACTTCAAGAAAAATTTGTACAAATGCAAACCATAGCTGAAAAAGCAAAAGCTGAAGCAGCTGAATTAACAAGCCGCCTTGAAGCATTAAAAAAACATACAGAAGAAGTAGAAGCAATTAATACCCAACATGAATCAACTATAAAGCAATTAACCAAAAATATAGCCGGATTAAATATCGAGTTAGGTGAGGCTCGTAAACAATTAGCTACATTAAATCAACAATATCTAGGATCTCAAGAAGCTTTATTAGCTGCACAAACTAAAATTTCCGTTCTAGAACAAACAATAAGTTCTCAGGAAAAAGAAATTAAACAACTAAAAGTAGAATTAGAAAACGCTTTACAACTAGCTAAACAATCAGAAATTATCGCCAAAAATACTGAACGCGCATTAAAGCAAGAAAAAGCCAATACAGAAACGAGAATTGCTGGTTTAGAAGAAATGCTTAAGTTCGAAAGAGCTACAATGGATAACTTAAAATCGCAATTAACTGCGAAGCAAACTGAATTAGATTTATTAAAAGATAGCGCTTCTAAAGAATTACAACAACAAAGAGATGCAGCAAGTGCAGAAATTATTAAAATTACAGAGGAACTAAAAGCCAAAACTACCAAATTAGGAGAGGTAGAACGTACTCTTAATACTACAATTGCTGAAAAAGCTACCGTTGAATCTGAACTAAAGACAGCTCAAAGTAAAATTGCAATAGCTGATACTACTATCAAAGATTTGGGAGCCAAACTTGAAACAGTAAACACTCAATTAAAAATAGAAACTGCTGCACACCAAAAAACTCAAAAAGAATTAGAACAAACCAAAGAATTTGTACAAAAACTAGAAACACAATTACAAGAGCAATCGACAACAATCGATAAACTTAACTCTAAGCTTGCCGCTAGCGTTAAAACCAGCAGCGAACAAACTGAAGCAATTAAATCTCTACAAGAACGTTTAGCATCTGCTGATAGGAAATTAGATCAAGAAAACACTGCATTAAAACTCCAAATTAAGACTTTGCAAGGTACGATAACTTCTCTAGAGCGTGAATCTCAAAACGCTAAACAAGAGTTAGAAAGAACCCAACAAACTGTTGAACAATTAAAGAAAGAACTGCAAGAATCTAAAGTTAAACAAGATAAATTACAAGTTGATTTAGAACAAGCAAACCGCGATAAAGCGGCTCTGATCCAAGAAAAATCAACTTTAGAAAAAGAAGCCGCAGCTGACAAGAAAAAAGCACAAAGCAATCAAGAAAAATTAGATAAAATTGAACAAACCCTAAAAGAAAAAGAAGCAACAATTGCTGGATTAACTTCAGATATTAATGTGATGCAGAAAGATTTTAATCAAAAATTAGAAGCTGCCAATAATAAAGAAATACTAGCTATAGAACAATTAAATAAAGTTACCAAAGAATTAAACGAAAAACAAAAAGAAGTTACTAAACTACTTACCGAAAACCAAGATTTAAAACAACAATTAACGGCAGCAAACCAAAAAGCAGAGGTTCTTGGACAGCAAATAGTAAAATTAACGAAGAATTTAGAGATAGCAAATCAAGCTACCATCGCAGCCAATGCAAAATATAGCGGTGCGGAACAAAGGCTAGCAGCACAACAACAAAAAATAAAGGGGCTAGAACAAAGCAAATTAGATGATCAAAAACAAATCGAAGAATTAAAGATAAGTCGCGAAGAAGCATTAAAGATGGCACAAACTGCTAGAGATGCAGCAGAACAAATTAAAAAAGAATTATTAAAACAACAAGAAATTATGAAAGTTAGAGACGAAGCAGCCGCAGAAAATTTACAAGCTGAAAAAAATAAATTGGCTGTTATGGAACAGCTGCTTAAAGACGAACAAAAGAAATTGCAAGAACAAAAAGACTTATCTGAACAACAACGTCAAGCATACGAAAAAACAATTAGCAACTTAAAATTAGATATTACTAAAGAACAGGCTAATGTTGCAAAATCTGAACAATATGCAGCTAAATTAAAACAAGAAAACGACCTGGCAATTCTAAAATTAAACCAAGAATTACAACAAGTTCAAGAAAAATCTAAGATTTCCGACGCTATAATTACCGATCTAACTGGAAAGCTTGGCATAGTTAAAGCTCAACTTGATGAAGAAAGCAGAAAAAATATGGCTTTACAGGATATGGTTGAAAAATTAAGGGCAACATTAGCAAGTACCAGTACTACATCATCCACAGCTTCAGAACAAAGCTCTCAACAAAAACTTGCGATCACTCCTGAATTTATATCTCTCAGAGATAAATTGATAGCAGAAGAAATGCAAAAAAGAAAAGAACAACAAGTTGAAGATTCATTAGGAATAAGTGATGAATATAAATTTTCTATATATAGCGATCTAAAAAAATTGCGGGCTTCTTTATCTAAAGAAGATTTTAAAAGCTTTACTAACATATTGGAGCTAACTGGGGATGAATTAAAAATTGATTTATGGTCACTACAAAAAAAGATTAAGAAGTTAGTACAAGGCAATCAAATACAGCCTGATCAATTACAATATGCAAAAACAATTATAGAAACCATTCCTAAAGTACTAGAAGAAATTGCTTCGCGAGAAGCAAGTATATTATTAACGAAACAGCAGCAAAACAGAGATAACTCCACAACACAACATAGGTAAGGCGGGTTTATAATAATGAAAGTTACATTATTAAATACAAAAGAAATTGATATAGATTCCCCTGGTTTTAAAGAAAATTATTTTCAACACATTTACTATTTAGGTACATATATCAATAGCCCTATTATCGAATCTGACCCAGATTTAAAAAAACAAATTGAAGAATGTATAGATAAATTACCACCAAACAGCCACAGTGAGATTTCTAAGTTTGCTAAACTATTGGAAGAAACAACTGACGCAACAATAGATGATTATAGCGAAAAAATAGGTGATATTATAAAGACATTAACTACCAATGCAATTCTCAAAGAACAGTTTTTTACACTTGCAACAACAGCTAATCTTAATATTCTATCATCAGCAACTTCAAGTCCAGCTCCAACACCAATTACAGATTCAGCACCAATACCAGAAGCTACAACAACCCATATTCCTACTGAAGAAGATTCAACACCAATTACGGCTAAACATACAACCTCAACTGAAGCTCCACCAACACCAACCACCAAAACCACAACTCCTGTTAAACCAACGACTACGACATCAGCTACAAAAAAAACTGTAGAACCAGAATCAGAATCAGTTAAGGCCCTAAAAAGGGTAGAATATAATAACATGCTTAAAATAGCTGAAGCTAACGGAATACGCCTACCAAACGTTGACAACATCGATCCAAACTATGAATATGGACAAAATCCTATAGCCAAATTTTTAGAAGCACCAAACACAATTATCTCAGCAACAATAAAAGCAAATGTAAAAAGGGATTTAAAACAATTAGAAGGTACATCTTTACAAGGTGAAAAAAGAGGATATTTAATAAAAAAATTAAATAAAGTATTAAACTTTCCGGGGTGGGGTGCAGCTAAAGACAAAGGAGAAGAACATTTAAATAAAATAATAACCGGCAAAGAACAACCGCTAGAGTTAAAACAAAAAATTAATGCTGAAATTGATAGGGTAAAAGAATATTTTGCAAACAGCCCTATTGTCGGCATGGATGATATTCAAAATATATTTATAGAACATTATAGAGCCGATTTAACTCAAAGACATTTTGCTTTAAAAGGCGGAAAGAAATATACTCCAAAACCATTCCCGCCTATATGTCTAGATGGACCACCTGGTACTGGAAAAACCAGTATTGCTAGAGTAATTGCTGAAGCTCTAGGTTTGGCATTCCACGTGCATGGTTTAGAAAAAAATCCAGATATGCATTCTATTACTGGTAGAGGATCAGGTTGGACTGATGGTGGAGCACCAGGATTTATAACCGAAGCTAAATGTAAAGTAGATGAAGAAAGTAGTTTGGTATTAATGTTAATAGATGAACTAGAAAAAGGAACACCAGAAATCATAAACGCCTTGGGTTCTCCATTAGCAGTAAATACCGACAAATCAATTAAAGATGAATATTTTGAAGATGACGTTCCTACCAGCGGAGTTTATTTTGTAGCAACATCTAATGGCTATGATTTATTAGCATCTCATATAAAAAGCAGGGTTAAAAGAATTGATACTCCTGGATTTAATTCAGCAAAGAAAATAGACATTGTTAAACGGTGGGCTGAAAAAGCTTTTACTGAAGAGCTATCTCAGGTTCAATTTCAAGAAAATGCAGAAAAATATTTAGTAGAACATTACTCATATGAACCTGGAGCCAGAGAACTTCTGTTAATGTTAGACAAAATTAAAGATAAGGCATTAAGTAAAATTGTTGAAGCAGAAGATAATACTAATCCTATTATACTTGATATAGGTATAATAGATGATACTTTACAAAATAACGGCTTCAAGAAATTAACATCAGAACAAACTGAAATAGTAAAAACTACTGAAAAATTTACAACAATAAAATCACGATTATCTAAACTCCAAGATCAATACAATCAATCTGGTGCTTTTACGGGCGACGAAGCTGAACTTAATAAATGTAGAGAAGAATTTGTAAAAGTTGGTAATGAATTGTTAACTAAGTATAGTGCTATTTTAAGTGATAAACGCTACAGATTTTCTGAAGATTACCAACAATTTATTGCTGAATCTAAAAAAGACGTTAACAGATTAACGCTACATCATAACAATAAGTTGTTAAGTTATAAATTAAAGTTTGGCAAACTTAACGAACAACAAAAAACAGAAGCTACTAAAGAAAAATTTCTTATTAAAATTACACTACTTAAAACTAAATATGATTCTATATTATTAAATATTAAAAACCTAGAAGAACAAAAAAATTCCGGAGCTAATTATGAGAGACGTAAAGTAAATACTATAATAGGAGAATTACAAAAAGCTTCAGAAGAATTGGAAAAACAAATTAAATTTTCAGAAGACAAACTCCTTTTAGAAACATTGAAAGTGGAAACACCAGAACAACAACAACAAGAATTTTCCAGTTCGCTGATAACAAAATTTAATATACATATTAAAGAAGCTCAAAAATCTCTTGATTTTGCTAAACTTGTACAAAAAGACGATAAACTTGCTGAAAAACTAACCAAAAGAATTGCAGAAATGCGTAAAGATTTAGCTTATATGGAAGGAGTTGTTAATAATAGGGCTACTAATAAACCAAAAGATGATAAAACAGACCCAACTACTAAACAGACTCCTAATCAACCTGATGAGAAAAAAACTCCATCTCCTAAGGTAGATACATCATCTACACCAAGACCACCAACTTTTACCACCAAAAAAGGTCCAGAAGCAAGCAAAGATAGCGAAAAAACTAGCCAACACAGTAATGATGACACTGTAGACGATGATTCTTCTAAAGATAAAGGTACTACTTTTAGTGCTAAAAGCCGCACTACACCAACACCAGATTCTAAAGTTTTACCAACAGCAGACTACCCACCTATAACACCTGCTCTTAAAAGCCATCTTGAAAGATTAAAATCAGACCAGGACATTAAAAGAGCCGCATTAAATAAAGATTTTAAAACACACTTAGAATACAAAGGAGAAAAAATCGATAATCGTGGTAACCAAACGCCAAAACAAGCAGATCAAAAATTTGGTGGCCTCGATCAAAAACTCTCTAAAGATTCTAAAGATGGATTTTGGGCAGACAATAAAACAGCTAAACGCGACAGTAACTATCCATCTAAACCAGAAAAAAAATTAGAAAATTTACGAATAGAAGAGACCCTTTATTTAGGTTGGAACGCAACTAATCCAATGAACAAAAATCAAGTACAAATTGTTAACACAGATCCTAACGGCACCAAAAAATCTTTCGATATTGATCGTCAAAATGACACTTTAAAAATGACTTCGGAAGTTAGAATGTTAGATGATGCAATGATTACCCAAATGGTAGAATCCCAAAAAAGAGCAGGTAATAGTGTAATTACGGTAAATGGTTTATGCAAAGAAACACAAACACCAGAAGACTTTAAAAAAGGATTAATCAATGCTAAAAAATTCTATGATGCCGCTAAAGCAATTAACATAGAAATTCAATTTGATGCCCTAACCTCTAAAGCTTTAAACGAAGTCTTTAACATAGATCCTAATTATGTATCTGTAAAAGGACGCGCTAAGCGTTAAGTATAAAGCGCAAAAATACCTTGATAAATACACCTATATAATATATTATTTGCCAATTAAATTACTAAATCCGGCTTTATTCTAGACCAATTATCTCATGAACAAATGGCAATTAGAATTAAAAAATTCTGTAACAGATTATACTGAACTATTTAAATTATTAAATTTAGATCCAAAATTAATCAATATTAATAAAGATCATAAATTCCCATTATTAGTTACTAAAAGTTTTATTAATCGAATTAAAAAAAATGATATTAATGATCCTTTATTACTACAAATTCTACCATCCTCTCAAGAAGACATTATTAAACATAATTTTGTAACCGATCCACTACAAGAAAAAAAATTTAATAAAATTCCTGGATTATTACATAAATATAACGGCAGAGTATTAATTTTAAACGCTAAATCTTGCGCCATAAATTGTCGTTATTGTTTTAGAAAAGAATTCCCTTACAGTTCAAACATTGCTAGTGGACAAAATTTATATAAAATTATTAATTATATTGCTGCAGACACAAGCATTAACGAAGTAATATTAAGTGGCGGCGATCCATTAATTGCTCCTAACAATTATTTTAAACAACTATTAAATAAATTAGAACAAATCCCTCATGTAGTTACCTTAAGAATTCATTCCAGGATCCCAATAGTATTGCCATCTAGAATAGAACCAGAATTAATAAGCATTCTTTTAAATTCTAGAGTTAACCTAGTATTAGTGGTCCACTCTAACCACCCAAACGAAATTAACAACGAAGTAGCAGAATACTTTAAACTTTTACATAACACTAAAATAATTTTATTAAATCAATCAGTATTATTAAAAAACATTAACGATAATGCTAACACTTTAAAAGAACTAAGCGAAAAATTATTTACCATAAAAATATTACCTTATTATATCCATATGTTAGATCCTGTTAATGGTACTTTTCATTTTGCAGTTGATTTATATAGAGCCAAACAAATATTTTCTGAATTATCAAGTAAATTACCAGGTTATTTATTACCAAAATTAGTAATAGAACAACCAGGAGCAGCTAATAAAACTATTATTATTTGATGTCACCATTGTAACTTACTATACAAAAGAGGTATCATGTCATAATTATTTAGAAAATCAAAAATATACCGGGATCTAATTTATGACAGTATATAGCACAAATGAGTTTAAAGCTGGACTAAAAGTTATTTTAAATGGCGAGCCACATAGTATTGTAGAAAATGAATTCGTAAAACCAGGTAAAGGCCAAGCTTTTAATAGAGTCCGATTTCGTAACTTAAAAACTGGCAAAATTTTAGACCAAACTTGTAAATCCGGGGAAACTTTGGAAGCCGCAGATGTAACAGAGCTAGAACTGCAATACCTATATACCGACGGTAATGTATGGCATTTTATGGACCCTAAAAGTTATGAACAATACGAACTAAATAAAAATATCATTATGGATGCTGCTAAGTGGTTAAAAGAACAAGATACTTGTACAGTTACCTTATGGAATAATGCAGCAATTATGGTTACCCCTCCAAATTTTGTAATTTTAAAGGTTACACAAACTGATCCAGGCTTAAGAGGAGATACTTCTGGGGGTGGCAGTAAACCAGCTACCGTTGAAACCGGAGCCGTAATAAAAGTACCTTTATTTGTACAAATAGGGGATTTAATTAAGATAGATACTAGAAACTCCGAATATGTGTCTAGGGTTAAATAATTTATGTGCAAGTTGACTTATTTTTAAAAGTCAACACTAAACCACATATAATCATTAGCATACCGATTATTGATATGATGGGTAGAGCACGATGGAAAAAAAAGAAATCCATTAGTGCTGTTACTACCGGAACAAAATATAGGTAGCTTGTAAAATTAACAATTATTTGTTTTTTTAATAAATAATAAAATAAATAAGTTGAAGCTATAGATACCACTAAGACCATCCAAGTCAAAGAAATAATAAAAGGTTTGTTCCATTCTATAGCAGGGCTACCTAGAAATAAGTGTAAAATAAGAATAAAAAAGAAACTGGCAAGATACTGAGTAAATAAATTTACGTTTAATGATATAGTAGAACCATATTTTTTTTGTAAAATTGTTCCAGTAGTAATCCCCAGTAAAGCTAAAAAGCAATATACCACTCCCATAGCAGTGTTTTCGCCTAAATAGAATACATTTGAGACGGTTAATATTAAACCAAATAAACCCAAAATCAGACCAGAAATACGCAATAAACTAAGTGATTCTCTAGTAATTATGGCTGTTGCTATGGGTTGAGTACCTAATATAATCGCTAAGATCCCAGGGGAAATACCTTCATACATGGCAGTAAAACTAAATAATTGATAAAATCCCTGCAAAAAGATCCCTGTTATGCTCATTTGCATGATTTTACGCCATGATAAATTATGCCGCCACCATAAGAGACTAGTTTTAGATATTTTTAAATGGGTATATAAAAGTACCACGCCAACAATTAAACAAGAAAATAATAAACGTAACATCACAAAAGTAGACGGTTGATTTACCTCTATTCCCTTAGCAGCAAATAAGTAACCGCTACTCCATAATAATACAAAAATAATTGGCATTACTTATCCATTATACTCTCAGCACTCAGTATTATATTCTCGACTAATGAGTTTTCGGTGCTCTAAAAAAATAATGAGCGGTGTTTGAGCCCCATGCTGCTTTTGTTAGTGCTGCTAAGCGTAGGGCGAGTTCAGCAAATTATTTTTTAGAGTACCAAAACTCATGTACGATCAATATAGTTGTGAGTTTCAGGAAAAACTTAGATCAAATCTCTCACCTAAATCACGTTGTTCTATCATATATTTTTTAAACTGTTTACATTTTTTTAAAATTACTTCTGAGCCAGCTTTTTCAGCAACCCTAAGTAACCAATTGTAACAATCAGCAATACTTACATCATATTTAAAATGTAATTTTGACAACTCAGCTACTACTTCTAATAAATTGGTTGTATTAATACTATTGGACAATTGTTCTAATTTTAGATCTAAATCAGTAATTTTATTCCTTATAGGCATTGTTGGAGCGACTACAGATGCTGGAATTTTTTGATCTAAAAAAACAGATCCATAAGGAATCGCCTTATCAAACTGAAAATCTAAACAAAGGTGCAAACGATTATCTGTACCAAAATTGGCTGCCGCATGAATAATAGATGCATCAAGACGCCAAACTTCGGCTTTTTGCATTTGAAAAACACTGTTTTCATCAGAATGATAAGCATTTTGATTGTTTTCTAAAGGAATAAAAATTCGCAAGTAACATTCTTTAGGTTTGCTTAATTCAACAAAATCTTTGTGAGGAATAACAAGTCCATTAATCAGATTACGACCCCGAACCATTTTAAGGTTTGTAGTATCAAAGTTTTCCGTAATTAAACTATTAATATATGGTAACTTTCGTCCTAATTCTGTTAATTTTATTGGTGTATTATAATCTCTATACTGAGTATTTTTGAAATCACCACTTTCGTTCCATAAAGAATGGTTTTTCCAAATCCCAACACCAAACTCGGTATATTCTTCTTCAATAACTGGAAATTTATCAACAACCTCCAGATCCTTTTGTAATAATTCGTTGTTTAGACTTAACTTCCCTATCATTTTAGATGGCATAATGTATTTACCTCCGAATTAATATAAATAATTACGATTAAGTGAGTAGTTTTAGTTTAGTACTGTGTGGTGATACTGCAGGAACCAAATCTTTTTTCCCTAGTTCATCAGAAAATAGACGAGTGTTATCTTTAGGAACAAAATGTTCAACTACGCCTAAATCACCAAATACGACTGTTGCAGGTGGGCCTCCTCTGTGTTGCATCATTGTACTAAAGAACAATGGGGGCGATGTCGAAGTTGCTAAGTTTGTGGTTATTTGAGAATGATTTTCTGGGCTAGTTTTTAAGATAACATTAGAGTGGTAAGAAATGCTCACTAATTGGTAAGCTCCAGGCCCTGGATTTCCTATGCTCAATAAATATTGATCGTTATAAGGAACTTTCCCTGCAACCTGTAAAGCAGCTAGCACAGCAGGATTTAGTAATTCTGCTAAAGAAGCTTTAGTTGGGAGCAACATGACAATTTTTTTGGGAGGAAGATCCTTTTGTTTCTGTGGATCCGTAACTTCAGGAGGAAGTAAATAACTTACTGGGAGTTCACTTAAATGTGGTTTATAATTTTTTATTTGGAAACAAGATTCTAACAATTGATCCAATTCTGCATCTAGTTCTGCAGCTATACAACAAGCACCAAAATAAGTTATTTCAGCTTCAGGAGTATTAACTACATTAGCAAGCAATTCATCTGTGCTCGCCCCAACCATGGTATGCGGAAAATCGCTAGATAATATTTGGGTTGGTTGATCAGCAGCTAATTTTGAAGCTCGAGTTCTAAAGGCTCTTACTTGTTCCTTAGTTCCAAAAAATATATTGACATCAGGTTCACCTACAATCCTATGTCCCCATCCAAATGCCATTTGAGATAACGCATTCATAACCCTTTTTAAAGGGATTTCACAATTTAAAATAATTGTAAATTCCATAAGCAACTCCTTGTATACGCCTTATGGTTTTGCAATATATATCTCAAATTGCAACGAGTCAATAGAGAGTTTTACCCTAACTCAGCATTATCGCTTTTATTTAAAGCCTCTCCTAATGCCTGCTCTACTTCTTCTTTAGTTATTGGCTTTTTGTGAACAACAGTATTAACGCCAATATTTGCTGCATTAAATTCTTGTTCTATTTTATGTTTTAAACGTTTTTCTTTTAACTGGTTATGGTATTCAAAACCTGTACCAGCTGGTACTAACCTACCAACGATAACATTTTCTTTTAAACCTCTAAGATCATCTCGTTTACCGCTAACTGCTGATTCGGTTAAAACTCTAGTAGTTTCTTGGAACGAGGCTGCAGAAAGGAACGATTCGGTCGCTAAAGAAGCTCTAGTTATACCTAATAAAATACGTTCATATTTTGTAGGAACTTTACCTTCAGCTGATAATTGATCGTTTTCTTCTAAGACTGCAGCTATTTCCAATTGATCCCCAGTTAAATGCTTAGAGTCTCCCGGAGCTAATACCACTACCTTACGCAACATTTGTCTAACTATTACTTCTATATGTTTATCGTTAATTTTTACACCCTGCAAACGATACACATCTTGGATCTCTTTACCTATATAATTAGCCAGGGCATCCACACCTAATAACCGTAATATTTCATGTGAATTTGGTACACCATCAGCTATTACTTCCCCACGTTGTACATATTCGCCTTCGAATACATTCATATGACGCCATTTTGGAATCAACTCTTCATGAGGATTGCCCTCTACTGGAGTAATAATCAATCTACGCTTACCTTTAGTTTCTTTCCCAAAACTAACAACCCCAGATGTTTCTGCTAAAATTGCTGAATCTTTAGGTTTACGAGCCTCAAATAAATCTGCAACTCTAGGTAAACCACCAGTAATATCACGGGTTTTAGAAGTTTCTTTAGGAATACGGGCTATTGTATCGCCCACTCCAACTTCTTGTCCATCACTAACGCTAATAATAGTATTACCTGGTAAAAAATAATGTGCTGGGAAAGAAGTACCATGTAAACATAAATCTTCGCCATTATTATCAACCAACTTAACCATTGGACGTAAATCTTTACCAGTAATGCCTAACTGTTTAGTATCGGTAACTACAATACTACTTAACCCGGTTACTTCATCAGTTTGACGATTCATAGTTAAACCTTCGTACAAATCTGAAAAGTGCACTTTACCCGCAACCTCAGTAATAATTGGATGATTATGAGGATCCCAATTAGCAACTGTTGTACCAGCCGTAGCTTTACTACCATCCTCAACAGTTAAAATAGCACCATATGGCAACTTATAACGTTCTTTTTCTCGGCCATCATAATCTATAACTGTTAATTCGCCAGATCTAGATACAGCCACACTATAACCAGCGTTATGTTTAACTATTTTGATATTATTTAATCTTATAACACCATCATTTTTAACTTGAATACTGTTTTGTGCCGTAGCCCTTGATGCTGCTCCACCTATATGGAAGGTACGCATGGTTAACTGAGTACCAGGTTCACCAATCGATTGTGCTGCAATTACTCCTATTGCTTCACCGATATTAACTAAATGTCCTCGAGCTAAATCTCGACCATAACATTTGGAACATACCCCATAACGAGTTTCGCAAGTAATAACTGAACGTACTTTTACTTCATCTATACCTCGTTTTTCTAAAGTTTCGACTAAATCTTCGTCTAACATTGTTCCTGTTGGTATAATTACTTCGGTAGTACCAGGCTTAACCACATCTTCTAATACCACCCGACCTAATACTCTTTCTCCCAACGGTTCTACTACATCTCCACCTTCTATTAAAGGGGTCATAGTTAAACCATTTTTGGTACCACAATCATCTTCAACAACGATAACATCTTGAGCCACATCTACTAAACGACGAGTTAAATACCCTGAATTTGCGGTTTTTAATGCCGTGTCTGCTAAACCTTTACGAGCACCATGAGTAGAAGTAAAGTATTGAGATACTTTTAACCCTTCTCTAAAATTAGCAGTAATTGGCGTTTCTATAATAGAACTATCTGGTTTAGCCATTAAACCACGCATACCTGCTAACTGCCGCATTTGAGTTGGCGAACCTCTCGCTCCAGAATCTGCCATCATGTATAAAGAATTAAAAGATTCTTGCTTTCTTTTTTGACCATCTTTATCGGTTACTTCTTCTTCAGCTAAACCAACCATCATAGCTTTAGCTACTTGATCAGTCGTTCTAGACCAAATATCTACAACTTTGTTATAACGTTCACCATCAGTTAATAAGCCTGATGCAAATTGCGCTTGAATTTCTTTAACCTCTTCTTCTGAACGAGCAATAATTTCTGCTTTACTCTTAGGAATTACTAGATCATCTATGCTAATTGAAATACCAGATTTAGTAGCATAATGAAAACCCATGTACATTAAATGATCAGCAAAAATTACGGTTTCTTTTAATCCAACTTTTCTATAACAATGATTAATTGCTTCGGCAATTAATTTTTTATTCATTACTCTATTAATTAATGAAAAGTCTAATTTTTCTGGCAAAATTTCAGCTAGTAAAATTCTACCTACAGTCGTATCTATTAACCCTGAAGTTGAGTTTAACCGAATTTTTACTTCTGCGTGTAGACTAACGGTATCATTTTCATAGGCTCGTTTAGTCTCAGCAATATTAGCAAAAATTGCTCCCTCACCTTTGGAATTAATTTTCCTACGTGTTAAATAATATAAACCTAATACCACGTCTTTAGATGGAGAGATTACTGGATTACCATTTGATGGAGATAGAATATTATTGGTAGACATCATTAAGACTCTAGCTTCTATTTGTGCCTCTATGGTTAAAGGTATGTGCACAGCCATCTGATCTCCATCAAAGTCAGCATTAAAAGCTTCGCACACTAAAGGATGTAAATGAATCGCCTTACCTTCTACTAACATTGGCTCAAATGCTTGGATCCCTAATCTATGTAAAGTAGGTGCTCTATTAAGTAATATTGGATGTTCGCGGATTACTTCTTCTAAAATATCCCATACTTCTGGATCTTCGCGATCTACCATTTTTTTAGCAGCCTTAATTGTTGTGGCTAGTCCACGATATTCCAATTTACTAAATACAAATGGTTTAAATAACTCTAATGCCATCTTTTTAGGTAAACCACATTGATGCAGCTTAAGGCTTGGTCCTACCACAATTACCGAACGTCCAGAATAATCTACTCGTTTACCTAATAAATTTTGTCTAAAACGTCCCTGCTTGCCCTTGATCATATCGGCTAAAGATTTTAATGGTCGTTTGTTAGATCCAGTAATTGGACGACCACGCCTACCATTATCTATTAATGCATCTACTGATTCTTGTAACATACGTTTTTCGTTACGTACAATAATATCTGGCGCATTTAATTCTAATAAACGTTTTAATCTATTGTTTCTATTAACTACTCTACGATATAAATCGTTAAGATCTGAAGTGGCAAATCTACCACCATCTAATGGCACTAATGGCCGTAAATCTGGAGGTAACACTGGTAATACTGTTAAAATCATCCACTCTGGACGATTTTTAGATTCAATTAAAGATTCAATGAGTCTTAATTTTTTTGTAAATTTTTTAATTTTCGTTTCTGACGTTAAATTAGGTAATTCTTCACGAATAACTTTGGCTTCTTCTTCTAGATTGATTTGACTTAGTAATTGCTTAAAGGCTTCTCCACCCATTAAAGCAACAAAGTCATCACCATATTTTTCAAATACTTCTAAATATTCTTCTTCTGTGAGTAACTGGCATTTTTCTAATTGTGTCATACCAGGATCTACTACAATATAAGCCTCAAAATATAGAACTCTCTCTATATCTCTAAGAGTAACATCTAATAATAAACCAATCCTGGACGGTAAAGATTTTAAAAACCATATATGAGCAACTGGAGTTGCTAATTCAATATGACCCATTCTTTCTCGTCTAACTTTAGTTAAGGTTACTTCCACACCACATTTTTCACATACAATTCCACGGTGTTTTAACCTTTTATACTTACCGCATAAACATTCATCATCCTTCATAGGACCAAATGTCTCCGCACAGAACAATCCATGTCGTTCTGGACGCAAAGTACGATAGTTTATAGTTTCTGGTTTTTTTACTTCCCCATAAGATCTAGACAACATTAACTCTGGTGAAGCTAACCCTAGAGTAACACTAAAAAATTCTTTTCTTTTTTTTAAAAGATTTACTAAGCCTTTCAACTATGCCTCCAGTTTATGCTACTCGTCATAATCTAATTCCATGTTAATCCCTAAAGCTCTAATTTCTTTTACTAAAACATTAAACGACTCTGGAATTCCTGCTTCCATAGAATGATCCCCATCTACGATGTTTTTATAAATTTTAGTTCTACCATTAATATCATCCGATTTTACTGTAAGCATTTCTTGCAATGTGTATGCCGCACCATAAGCTTCTAATGCCCACATTTCCATCTCACCAAAACGTTGTCCACCAAATTGAGCTTTACCACCTAATGGTTGCTGCGTTACTAAACTATAAGAACCTGTAGATCTAGCATGCATTTTATCATCAACCAAATGGTTAAGTTTTAAAATATACATGTAACCAACAGTAATCGGACGATCAAATCGTCGCCCTGTTATTCCATCATACAACACTATTTGACCATTTTCTGGTAACCCTGCCATAGTTAATAATTTTTTGATTTCATCTTCTTTAATGCCATCAAACACTGGTGTTGCAGTTGGAATCCCGTATTTTAAATTACTTACTAGTTCTTTTATCTCAGAATCTTCGAACTGATCAAAATCAATCTTACGTTTACTGATTTTTTTCATGTGATATTGCAAATTATAAATACTATCTAAGTATTTTCTAAAATCGTTGCAACTAGTACCATTAATTATCATATTGCCTAAATTTAATCCTAATACTTTAGCTGACCACCCCAAATGAGTTTCTAATATTTGCCCAACATTCATTCTCGATGGCAACCCTAAAGGATTTAATATTACGTCTATAGTGGTACCATCTTCCATATAAGGCATATCTTCAACTGGCACAATAATAGATATAACACCTTTATTACCATGACGCCCAGCTACTTTGTCTCCTGGTTGTACGCATCTTTTAACTGCTAAAAATACTTTGACAACCTTTAAAAATCCTGGAGCTAAATCATCACCTTGTTTAATTTTATTAGTTTTTTCTTCTAAATTTTGAACATATTCTTCTTGAAAATTTTTAATTTGATCTGCAGCTATTTCTAATTGCTTAGATATAGCTTCATCTTTCATTTGAATTTCAAATATTAAACTACGATCTTGCTCGTAAAGCCCAGTTAAATATTCTTTAGTAATGATACCGCCTGCTTTAAGATGTTCTGGACCACTAATAGCACTTTTACCTATTAATAAATCTTTCATCCGGCTATAAACATCATCTTCTAAAATAGTTAATTCATCATCTAAATCTTTTTTTGCTTTGGCTAATTCTACTTTTTCTATTTCTAAAGCCCTAGCATCCTTTTTAACCCCGTCTCTCGTAAAAATTTTTACATCAACTACTGTTCCACTCATGCCTGTTGGAACCCGCAAAGAAGAATCTTTAACATTAGATGCTTTTTCACCAAAAATGGCTCTTAATAATTTTTCTTCTGGGGTTAATTGTGTTTCACCTTTAGGAGTAATTTTACCGACTAAAATATCCCCGGCATTTACTTCCGCGCCAATATGAATTACACCAACGCTGTCTAATTTTGCCAAAGCGGTTTCACTAACATTAGGAATGTCTGCAGTAATTTCTTCTGGCCCTAATTTAGTATCTCTTGCTATACAAGATAATTCTTCAATATGAATAGAAGTAAATCGTTCTTCTTTAACTACTTTCTCAGAAATAATTATAGAATCTTCAAAGTTGTAGCCATTCCACGGCATAAATGCCACTAATAAATTTTGCCCTAAAGCTAATTCCCCCATATCGGTAGAGAAACCATCTGCCAATACATCACCTTTTTTAACTTGATCTCCATTTTTTACCAAGGGAGTCTGATTAATACAAGTATTTTGATTAGAACGTTCATATTTTATTAAATTATAAATATCGACACCAGCGGTACCACTTTCTGCTTCTTGATCATCCACTCTAATGACTATTCTAGAAGCATCTACTGAATATACTACCCCACCACGTTTAGCAGTAACAGTAACACCAGAGTCTACAGCTACAGCATGCTCTATTCCAGTTCCAACTAAAGGTTTTTCTGCACGTAAAACTGGTACTGCTTGTCGTTGCATATTAGATCCCATTAATGCACGATTAGCATCATCATTTTCTAAAAATGGAATTAATGCTGCTGCAACGGATACCATTTGTTTTGGGGACACATCCATATATTCTACTTGCTCAGGGTTAGCAAAAGTAGGTTCATTTTTATAACGACAATGTACTAAATTATCTATTATCATACCATTAGCATCTACCGTAGCATTTGCTTGAGCGATCATAAAATCACCCTCTTCTATAGCAGATAAATATTCTATTTCGTTAGTAACTTTACCATTTTTGATTTTTTTATAAGGACTTTCTAAAAAGCCATACTGATTAGTGCGAGCATATACCGCTAACGAATTAATAAGTCCAATATTTGGTCCTTCCGGAGTTTCGATAGGACACATACGCCCATAGTGAGTAGGATGTACGTCTCGTACTTCAAATCCTGCTCGATCTCTACTTAAACCACCTGGACCTAAAGCTGAAACCCGTCGTTTATGTGTTATTTCCGATAAAGGATTATTTTGATCCATAAATTGAGATAATTGGCTGGAACAGAAAAATTCTTTAATTGTTGCTGACACTGGCTTTGAATTAATAATATCTTGGGGCATTAATGATTCTGATTCGGCAAAACTTAATCGTTCTTTAGCAGAACGCTCCACTCTTATTAAACCTAACCTAAACTGGTTTTCTACCATCTCGCCTACTACTTTAACCCGACGATTACCTAGATGATCAATATCATCGGTATAACCTTGGCCATTTTTTATTTTAATAAGTTCTTTTAATAAATCTAAAATATCTTCTTTAGTTAAAGTACCAGGACCATCTACCGACTTACGCCCAACACGCTTGTTGAACTTCATTCTACCTACTGCAGATAGATCATAACGTTCTTCATTAAAAAATAATCCATTAAATAATTGTTCTGCGGCATCTTTAGTTGGTGGTTCACCAGGTCGCATCATACGATAAATTTCAACTAAAGCCTCTTGTTGGCTTTTGGTTGGGTCAACCCCTATAGTATCCGAAATATATGCCCCTTTGTCTAAATCATTAGTATAAATAACATTTACACTAGCTATAGCTTGCTTTTTAATAATTGCTAAAACATCACGATTAATTTCTGTATTAGCTGGGACTAATATTTCCCCTGTTGTTTGATCAAAAATATCATGAGCTAAACATTTACCAGCTAAATATTCTTCGGTAACTTCTAATTCTTTAATTTTAGCTTTTTCCATTTGTTTAATATGCCTAGCGGTAATACGCTTACCCATTTCTAACAACACTTCACCATCTGGCAATTTAATAGGAAATAAAGCTGTTTCTCCCCGTAATCTACTAGGTATTAAATCTAAAATAATTTTATTATCTTTAGTAAAACGAAAAGTACTAGTTTCAAAAAACTCTGCTAAAATTTCTTCTGTGGAATACCCTATTGCTCGCAACAGAATTGTAGCTGGCAATTTACGCCTTCTATCTATACGCACATAAATACAATCTTTTGGATCAAATTCTACATCTAACCAGGAACCACGATATGGTATAACCCTAGCCATATATAACAACTTGCCAGAAGAATGAGTTCTACCTCGATCATGTTCAAAAAACACCCCTGGAGAACGATGTAATTGCGATACCACTACCCTTTCTGTACCATTAATTACGAAGGTACCGCTATTTGTCATAAGCGGTATTTCTCCCATATATACTTCTTGTTCTTTAACATCCTTAACGATTTTATTTTCAAGAGTGGAAGATTCTTTATCGTAAATAATTAAATGAACCTTAATTCTAAAAGGAGCAGCAAAAGTTAAACCCCTGATTTTACATTCATTAACATCGAATCCAGGCTTACCAATTTGATAACTAATAAATTTTATAACGGCGTTCCCAGAATAACTAACGATAGGAAAAATAGACATTAATGCTGCTTGGAGACCGATATTTTTTCTAGACGCTGGGGACGCGTCTGCTTGTAAAAATTCTTTATAAGAATCTATTTGTATAGCTAACAACGGTGGCACAGCTAGTGCCTCTTCTATTTTTCCATAATATGCACGAATACGTTTTTTTTCAGTATACGACAAAGGCAAATTAGATTCTTTGCTAGCCATTTGGGCTCCCTAATTAATTAAACTATCTTCAAACTCCCCCTCTCCCACTTGCGGGAGAGGGCCGGGGTGAGGATCTTCGTTATTTATTTACTTAATTTCAACAGAAGCCCCTGCTTCCTCTAATTTTTTCTTGATATCAGCAGCTTCTTGCTTAGAAACACCTTCTTTTACTGCAGAAGGAGCTTCTTCAACTAAAGCTTTAGCTTCTTTCAAACCCAAATTAGTAATTTCCCTTACTACCTTGATGACTCCAACTTTATTTGCACCAAAATTAGTTAGTATTACTGAAAATTCCGTTTGCTCTTCAACCGCTACCGATGCTCCACCACCCGCAACTGCTGGCCCTGCAGCTACTGCTACCGCAGCAGATACATTAAATTTTTCTTCCATCATCTTAACAAGATCAACTATTTCTACAACCGTTTTATGAGATATAGCATCTAGTATTTGTTCGTTCGATATAGCCGTCATAATTATCTACTCCATCTTAGTATCACGTAAAAATTTATATTATTTTGTATTACAAATTGCCATTACAGTTCTAACTAACTTAGCTTGGGGCTCGGCTAAAGTTCTAACAAATTTGGCCACTGGCGCCTGAATAACTGCAACTAATTTGCTAATAGCTTCTTGTTTTGTAGGTAAATTAGCAACTAACTCTAATTGATTACCATTAAATAAAGTGCCTTCTACAAATAAAGCTGTAATCGATAGTTTTTCTTTTTCTTTAGCAAAATCTCGCAATAATCTCGCAACTGCACTGGCTTCTTTTTCAGAAAAAGTTAATAACACTGGACCATTTAAATGTTTAGTTAGACCTTCATAATGAGTTCCAGCAAAAGCTTTTTTTGCTAAAGTATTACGCGCTACTTGCAAATGTACTCCACTATTTAGTTTTCGCACTTTCGAACGTAATTCTGTCATCTCGCTAGATTTAAGACCTTTGTAATCAGCTGCTATAATAGAAGTAGAGTTAGACGCTACCTTTCTTAATTTATCAACCATTACTTGTTTTTGCTCTAGTCTTAGTGGCATCTTGTTATCAACCCTACAATAAAAATTTTTTGATTATATCTTAAAAATAAAATAATTCAAGCTTTAAATGCTTACCGACGCTAAATCTATTTGTAACCCTGGCCCCATAGTAGTAGAAACTGTTAGCTTCTTCATGTAAATACCTTTTGAAGAACTTGGCTTAACTCTTTTAATTTCACCCAACAATACTTCTAAATTTTGCTGTAAAGCCTCTTTGGTAAAATTAATTTTACCAAAAGTACAATGAACAATCCCTGCTTTATCAGTCTTATATATTATTTGTCCACCTTTAGCATTTTTAATTGCCTTAACAACATCAGGTGTTACTGTGCCAACCTTAGGATTAGGCATTAACCCTCGAGGACCTAAAACTGGACCTAATTTACCAACCACTCCCATAGCATCTGGAGTAGCTATAACCACATCAAAATTCATTTCCCCTTTTTTGATAGCTTCCGCTAAATCGTCCATTCCAACCAGATCCGCACCAGCTTGTTTGGCTAGATCCGCATTGTTACCTTGTGTGAACACTGCAACTCGTACAGTTTTACCTGTACCGTTTGGTAATACTACAGCTCCTCGTACTACTTGAGCAGAATTTCTAGGATCTACTCCAAGATTAAGACTTACATCAACGCTTTCTGAATTTTTCTTGAATTTTGCTAAAGGCAAACTAGATAATAAAGTTACTGCTTCATTAAAAGCATATACTTTATTAGGAGTTAATTTTTCTAATATTGCTTTTCTTCTCTTTGAAACTCGCCTCGACATCTTTTATTCCTCAAATATCTAGTTTACAGTTTTTCTCAAACTACCCTTCAACAACAATCCCCATACTCTTAGCAGAACCGGCAATAGTATTAACTGCTGCATCTAGATCTGCCGCTGTAAGATCTGCCATTTTTATTTTGGCAACTTCTTCTAATTGTTTTCTATTAATAGTCGCAACTTTATTTTTATTAGGATCGCTACTACCCTTACTAAGACCTAAAACACGCTTTATTAAAACACTAACTGGCGGACCTTTAATAATAAATTTAAAACTTTTATCTCCATATACTAAAATTTCTACAGACAATGGAGTACCTTTGTCGATATTTGGTAAATTTTGTGTTTCTGCGTTAAATTGCTTACAAAATTCCATAATATTAACACCACGCTGACCTAAAGCAGGACCAAGCGGTGGGCTAGGATTGGCACTACCCGCCGGAACTTGTAATTTCACTCTGGATTCTATGGATTTTTTACCTTTAATAGCTGGCTTTGCTTTTGCTGGCGCCGACATCTTTATAAACCTCTAAACTATCTAACTTAAAACAAACAGAAATTTTGGTCTTTAATTTACCATAAAAAAAATATAAATACAGTATTTATTAACTTATTTTTGGATCATAATCGTTCACGTGGGTACCAACGCAAACGATTACTTTGATCTTTAATTTTTCTCTACTTGACTAAAATCTAGATCAACCGGAGTAGAACGACTAAAAATCATAACAGCAACCCTTAATCTATTTTTATCGTAATTTACTTCCTCAACCACCCCATTAAATTCTGCAAAAGGACCATCGATTACTCGTATAACTTCTCCTGGTTCAAATAGTATTTTTGGTTTTGGTTTGTCTGCGCCTTCTTCGATCCTAGACAAAATTTTGTTAGCTTCTCGTTCAGAAATTGGGGCTGGACGATCAGAAGTTCCCCCAACAAACCCTAATACTTTAGGAACAGTTCGAACCAAATGCCATATATTTTCATCCATTTCCATTTGTACTAACACATAACCTGGAAAGAATTTACGTTCTGTTTTTCTTTTGTGCCCAGATCGCATTTCTATCACTTCTTCAGTTGGAACTAAAATGTCCCCAAAGCGATCTTCACAAGTCATTAATTTAATTTTCTCTTCCAAAGATTTCTTTACTTTTAATTCATCTCCAGAAGCAACCTGCAATACATACCAGCGCTTTGCTGCTTGACTCATTTTATATACCACCTCTTTTTAGTAACCACGCAACTAATCTAATTAAAATTGAATCCACTGTCCAAAGCATCAAACCCATGACTATCACCATAATTACCACAGCCCCAGTGGTTTGCATAGTTTCTTTTTTGTTTGGCCATGTCACCTTCTTAAGCTCAACTACTGACTCTTTCCAATATTGATAAAATCTTAACCCTTCTTGAGTTTTTTTAAATAATAAAAATACTGCTATTCCTGCAAAAATAATTGTTACTATAAACTGTAGTAATATAGAGCTATAAGAAAGATACTGTTGGTTAATTATTGCACAAACCACTAATGCAAGCACTAACACCCATAATGCAATGTTAATTTTTTTTTGATAACCATTCTCGTTATCGCGATTTATAGTTTTCGCTAAGTGTTTGGTCATATAATTACCTAGATTAAATTAAAAATAAATGGCAGGCCAGGAGGGCATCGAACCCCCAACCGACGGTTTTGGAGACCGTTACTCTGCCAATTGAGCTACTGGCCTACTAAAATACCCCGGATTAAATTAAAAATCTCTCCCTTCAAACTCCCCCCTCCCTTCGGGAGATGGATGAGATGAGGGCTTCCCACTTCCTCTCTACTCTATGATCTTCGTAACAACTCCTGCACCTACGGTACGCCCACCTTCTCTAATTGCAAAACGAACACCTTCTTCCATAGCTATCGGAGCTATTAGATGTACGTTCATCTTGGTGTTATCCCCTGGCATTATCATTTCTACACCTTCCGCTAAAATTACTTCCCCGGT
>CAIVQA010000041.1 GCA_903907935.1 uncultured Francisellaceae bacterium | reverse complement strand
TAAATTGGCATTTAGAAACTAGAGCTTCTTTAGAAAAAAATCCTAAAAGTTGGAAAATTACTCCTAAATTAGGTGGTGGGGCAGCACTCAATTTTGCCAGCCATATATTGTTTTACTTAGAATGGTTAATTGGTAAAATAACTAAAATAAGCTTTAATAAATACAACTTATTAGGTAAAAATTTCGGTGATACTTTGGTTCAAATTTCCGTTGAATTAAAAAACCACATAATAGCCAATGTTTTAGTAAACACTGCTGCATTTATGGGAAAAGAACAAATACATAAAATAGAAATTTATGGTGATAACGAAAGCATAATTTTAGAAAATACTAGTATTTTTAAACCTATATCCGGATTTACTTTAAAAACAACTAATCGTAAAACTAATAATTGGAACAATATAAAACTAAAAACTCCTATCAAAATAAAACCTAATCAAGACGATAGAATTATAGCAGTAGCTAATTTAGTTAATAAATTTGTTAATTGGATTATAACTAATAATCCAGAACATCCTAATTTTATAGATGGTATAAGAATACAAAAATTGCTAGAATATACCTATTACACTTAAAATTAAGGTACTTTAAAAAACAAGTCGTGAAACTCGCCTTTCACAAATTATAGAAAAACAAGAACCCACGAGGCTCAAACAACACTCCTTGTTTTTTAAAGTACCTTAATTTTAAGTGTAATGGGGTATGTATAAGGAAAACCTAAATATGATTACACCAATTATTTTATCTGGCGGTAATGGCACTCGTCTTTGGCCTCTTTCTAGAACTAGTTACCCTAAACAATATTTACCTTTAACTTCTAAAAAAACCCTATTGCAAGAAACAGCATTACGAGTAGCCACTAATCAATTTAACAAACCGATGATTATTTGTAATAATGAACATCGTTTTATAGTAAGAGAACAATTACAAGATATTAATATAGTATCTTCACATATAGTATTAGAAACTAAAACTAAAAATACTGCCCCTGCTGTTGCTATTTCTTGCTTACTACAAGAAGATCTAGAACAACTATTATTAATATTACCGGCAGATCATATAATTAAAAATTTAGATCTTTTTTATAATGCTATAGAAACAGCTAAACACACCGCACAACAAGGAAAAATAATCACTTTTGGGATTACCCCAAAACTTCCAGAAACTCGTTATGGATATATCGAACGTGGGGAACCAATTAAGGGTAACAAACATTTATTTAAAGTAAAACATTTTGTAGAAAAACCCAATTTAGAAACAGCAAAATCTTTACTTAAATCTGGGATGCATCATTGGAATAGTGGTATCTTTTTATTTAAAGCTAAAACAATGCTAGAAGAATTAGAACGATTACAACCTGCTTTACTAGAAAATTGTAGGCAAGCACTTTTACACGCAAAATATGATTTAGATTTTTTACGATTAGATTCAGAAAAAATTAAATCTGATAGCTCCCTATCCATTGATTATGCAGTTATGGAGCATACAAATAACGCTGCAGTTATACCAGTAGATCTAGAATGGTCCGATCTTGGATCTTGGGACGCATTATGGGATATTTCCGAAAAAGACCATCAAGGAAATATAATTATTGGTGACGTTATAGCCAAACAGGTAAATAATTCTTATATACATTCTGATAATAAATTAATTTCTATTCTTGGCTTAAATAACATAATAGCAGTTGTAACAGAAGACGCAGTTTTAATCAGTTCTAAAGAACATATTAATCAAATAAAAGATGTAGTACAAAAACTTAAAGAAGATGATAGAACAGAACTAGATACTCATAAACGCGTTTATCGTCCCTGGGGGTATTATCAAACTATCGATCTAGAAGATCGATTTCAAGTAAAAAGAATTATGATAAAACCAGGTGCAAAAATTTCTACTCAAATACACTATCATCGAGCAGAACATTGGGTTGTTGTAGAAGGTACCGCCAAAATTATTAAGGGGGAAGAAATATTAATTTTACACGAAAATGAATCCATTTATCTACCAATAGGAATTAAACATTCCGTAGAAAATCCAGGTAAAATACCACTTCACCTTATAGAAGTACAGTCTGGTTCATATTTAGGAGAAGATGATATTGTTAGAATCGAAGATATGTATGGGCGAGTTACTTCAGAACCTAAATTAGATAATGCCCTAAATGACCTTGTTGATCTAGAAAAAGATGCAAGAAATTTCGGCTTTAACTGGCCACACAAAGATATGATTATTGAACAAGCCATTAGTGAATGTAACGAAATAAAAGAAGCTATTTTAAAAAACGAACCAAGCCATAGAATTCAAGAAGAAATTGGTGATTTATTGCATACCGCTATTTCTTTATGCATTTTTGCAGGATACGATACTAAACAAACTTTAGCAAAAGTTACACAAAAATTTAACGCTAGAATGCATACCGTAAAAGCATTAACAAAAAAACATGGGCTTGAAACTTTAAACGGCCAACCAATAGAGTTTTTAATTGAATTATGGAAAAAAGCTAAAAAACAAAATTAATACGGCGATAAAAATCCTAACTGCTGCATTAATTCTATTTCTAAATTTTCCATTTCGTTGGCTTCTAATTCATTTTCATGATCATAGCCAAGCAAATGCAAAATGCCATGTACTACCATATGAGCCCAATGAGCTAATAACACCTTATTTTGCTGTTTAGCCTGTAGCTCCACTACTGATGCACAAATTACAATATCTCCCAACATATTATAATCTAAGTGTGTTTCTAATTTTACCGGAAAAGAAAGAACATTAGTAGAATTATTCTTATTACGATAACGATAATTTAAACTAATTATTTCTTCTTCATCTACTATACGAATAGTTAATTCTGCATTAGTATTAATTCTATTTGCTAAAATAACGCTAACCCATTCTTTAAATTGAGCTGGATGGGGTAAAGTTTTAGCATTAGTTGCAATCTGTAATTCCAAATCTACCGTCATTTCTTGTTTACTCTTGAGTTTTACTATCTTCCCATTTGGCATATGCGTCTAAGATCTCCTTTACCAGATGATGTCTTACTACATCCTTAGATTGAAAATAAGTTATACTAATATTTGGAATGTGATCTAAAAGTTCTATAGCATGTTTTAATCCAGAATTTTTCTTTTTTGGCAAATCAATTTGCGTAACATCTCCAGTAACTACAGCTTTAGAATTAAATCCTAAACGAGTCACAAACATTTTCATTTGATCTATAGTAGCATTTTGCGCTTCATCTAAAATAATAAAAGCATCATTCAAGGTTCTACCACGCATATATGCTAACGGTGCAATTTCTATAATTTGCTGCTGCAAACATTTTTCTACTTTTCCAAAACCTAATAATTCATACAAAGAATCATATAATGGTCTTAAATATGGATTAATTTTTTGGATTAAATCTCCAGGTAAAAAACCTAACTGCTCTCCAGCTTCTACCACTGGGTGAGTTAATATAATTCTTTTAACGTGCTGCTGTTGTAACGCAGAAACCGCACTAGCAACTGCTAAAAAGGTTTTACCAGTACCAGCTGGGCCAACTCCAAAACTTATATCGTTATGCAAGATATTTTGCATATATCTTTGTTGATTATTATTGTACAGCTTAAGAACGCCTTTAATTGTAACAATACTAGGCTTATCTATACTTACCGGATTTATTACATGCTCTAAATTATTTGCCATATTTATATTTACATTATTATGCGAACGTATTTTTCTATGTCTGGACAATACTCACCCCTAACTATAATACAAATAAAAAAATTTGATCCATATAATAGAAAATAACCTATATTTAGAAATATTAAAGCTGACCAATAACTCCTCGTAAACTATTTGGTAAGATTTCAGTAATTTTAATATTAATTAACTTACCAACCAAACTACAATCTCCTTCAAACGTAACAAGTCTATTGTTCTCGGTTCGAGCACATAACATGCTAGGATTTTTTTTAGAAACATTAGCAACTACTACCTTATGGTTGGCATTGATCATTTTTGTACTAATATTTAATGAATTCTGTAAAATATGTGATTGAATAATTTTAAGTCGATGTTTTTTTACACTTAAAGGTATATCATCCGGTAATTTTGCAGCAGGGGTTCCTGGCCGTTTACTGTATATAAAACTATAAGAACTATCAAACCCTACTTGATCTATAATTTTTAATGTCGATTCAAAATCTTCTTCTGATTCTCCAGGAAAACCAACAATAAAATCTGAAGATATAGCAATATTTGGTCTAACAGCTTTTAGTTTATCAATTTTTTCCTGATACTCTGCTACCGTATACCCCCTCTTCATTTTATTCAAAATAACATCTGAGCCACTCTGAATAGGCAAATGTAAATGATTAGCTAATTTAGGAATATATTTAAAAGCTTCGATTAAATTATCAGAAAAATCTTTAGGGTGAGAAGTAGTAAATCTAAGACGTAAAATCCCTGGGATTTCTGCAATATATTGCAACAAAACTGCTAGATCTACTAATTCTCCATTAGCTTTTTTACTTTTGTAAGCATTAACATTTTGTCCTAACAAAGTAATCTCTTTAACCCCTTGTTCCGCCAAAATGGCTGCTTCTACAATCACGTCTTCAAATGGTCTGCTAACCTCATTACCACGAGTATATGGTACAATGCAAAAACTACAGTATTTGTTACATCCTTCTATGATAGATAAGTATGCAGAAGGGCCATTAACTTTTGGTTCCGGCAAATTATCAAATTTTTCTATTGCAGTAAAAGAAATATCTATTTGTTGTTTTTTATTTTGAATAACATCATTTATTAATAACGGTAATTTATGTAAAGATTGTGGTCCAAAGACCAGATCGACAAATGGAGCTAAATTTAAAATATCTTGACCTTCAGAACTCGCAACACAACCACCTACTCCTATTATTAATTCTGGTCGTTGTTGTTTTAATAATCTGTACCTTCCTAGATCAGACAACATTTTATCTTTAGCTTTTTCTCGGATTGAACAAGTATTTAATAATAATAAATCTGCTTTTTCAGGATCATTAGTTTTTTTTACTCCATAAACCTTCTCTAGTAAATCAAACATGCGAGATGAATCATACTCATTCATCTGACAACCCATAGTTTTAATATAAACGTAATTTAGTTTGATCATATTTATTCATAAGCCATACAGTAAAACTAAAATACATGTAACCCAATATTAAAGAACATATTGTATCACTTAACCAATGCGCACCAGTTATCATTCTTGGCATAATTAACAAGATACAAACTAATATAGAAATAATTTTAATCTTTTTAGTAGCATATAAATTAAGAAATAATGCCCAATAAATTAAAGCTAAGGTGTGGCCAGCCGGAAAACTATTATTAGAATAGTCTTTTAAATTCGTATTATTTAATATCATAGATAATCTAATCGCACCATCTATTACTATACTTGGAGAATCGCGGTGTATATGCAAAATTTTTTGAAATATTAATATATTAACTAATAAAACCACTTGAAAAGAAATCCAGCAATAAAAAATAATTGCTACTGCTTTTAAACGTTTAGTCTGAGGGATCATAAATACCGCTAAAAAATTTATGGCCACCATAACGATAATGTTGATCCAGCTTTCATTTTTATGTGATAAGATCCCCCAAAAGTATTGAGCAAATTTATTATGCAAAGCTCCATTCAAAAATAAAAAACATTGCAGATCTAAAAATTTAAGAAATTCCATCAATATTGACAGTTCTCCATGTTATATTATTTGTAACTATTCAGGTTGGTACCCATTGTTACACGAGGAACGTATCGTTTGAGCGCATCTTTACTTATTTTTCACGATCAAAGTGCGCGAGTTACGTACCGCAGTGTAACAATAGGTACCAACCTGAATAGTTATTGTTATTTTTTGGCTATGAGTGGGCTCGAACCACCGACCTCGGCATTATGAGTGCCATTTTAGGCATAAGCTTAATGCACTTCAATACAACAATTTGCAACAGTTTCATAACAAACTCCTTGATATTTTCTGCATTTTTAGTTAATTATTTTTGCAAGGCCATGCTTTTAGCGTCATGGTTTTGCTCGTCTACTGGACTTGCTATGGACTTGCGATTATTTTAAAATTCAATAAATGGTAGCAAAAAGGAACTTTAAATGATAGCAAAATTGACTGAACGTTTTATTAAAAATATTACTCCTAATACAACGCCATATGAAATTAGAGATACAGAAATAAATGGATTTATTTTACGCGTTGAGCCCAGTGGAGCACTAATATACTATTTAGTTTACCGTACAACTATTGGCATCAAGAAACGCTACAGGATAGGGCTATATGGATCAATTACTGTAACTCAAGCAAGAGATCTCGCTAAACAATTTTCTGCTAAAGCCATTTCAGGCCATGATCTCCAGGAAGAGAAAAAAAAAGCATCAATTGAAAAAGAAAAAATAAAAACACGTACATTAGAAAAATTTATAGAATTCCACTATGCCCCATGGGTCACAGTAGAACGTAAAACTGGTATAGGTACCATAAAAAGGTTAAATCTGAATTTTTCTAATTTAATGAATTTATCTCTCGAAGAAATATCCCCTTTACTAATCGAAAAATGGAGAACTGAACAATTAAAGTCAGGTAAAGTTGCAACCACAGTAAATCGTGATGTTGCAACACTAAAAGCCGTCCTTTCTAAGGCAGTTGCATGGGATTGGTTGGAGATAAGCCCTTTAACCAAATTAAAACCTCTTAAAACAGATAATATGATAAAGGTACGCTACCTAAGTACAGATGAAGAAAAAAAATTACTAACGGCACTAAATGAAAGAGATAAAAATTATATAATAAAGAGAGAGTCTGGCAATCTTTGGCGAACAAATCGAGGTTATGATTTATTACCATGCTTAAATGAGCATGCATTTTTTGATTACATGACCCCCATGATATTAATTGCTATGCATACTGGATTAAGACAAGGAGAATTATTTAGCCTACGTTGGGATCATGTTGATTTGGATAAAGCAATGATTACCGTCGCTGGAGATAAGGCAAAAAGCGGAAAAACTAGGCACATTCCTTTAAATAGTGAAGCACTATATGCTTTAAGAACTTGGAATAAACAATACTCAAATTATGAACTAGTATTTCCGAATAAAGAAGGCAAGCGAATGGATAATGTTCGCAAATCCTGGGCTAGCATATTAAAAAAATCAAATATAATAAATTTCAGGTGGCATGATTTACGCCATCATTTCGCATCAAGGCTTGTTATGGCAGGCGTTGACTTAAATACAGTTAGAGAATTACTTGGACATTCAGATCTGTCAGTTACTTTGAGGTACGCTCATCTGGCACCAGAACATAAAGCAGAAGCTGTAGCCAAATTAGTTAATTATATACCGCCATATAAAAATTAATAAGTAATCTGGTATACGGTGGGTAATGTAGTTTTTAACTATTTTTTTAATTATCAAAGAGACATATATGACCATTATTTTCATTTTGCGTTGATATTGACAAAAATTAATTTAATTTGACTCTAATTTTAAAATAGTATAAGTTGAATTGTCGCTATAATAATGTAGCGCACCATGATAGATGCAGAAACACCTACCATGGCACTTCAAAGTAACCTACTGATAGGAGGCTACAATGCAAAATAATGATAACACATACTTTTGTTTGCTACTATTGCAACAGCAAATAAGCTTACAGAATGAATTAAACAAGTTTTGTAGTTTAATAACTATGTTTGATTCTTTTTTAGAACCCTTAGGATTTGGTAATAGCGTTCTAGCAATCAACCCTAATCTAGATTATATTTCTGCTACACTGGCTGATGCTAAAACAACTAATAAAAGTCTTATCGGTGAATTAAAGGAGTATCTTAAGCTTTTAGTTTCGTTATCCTTAATTTCCGACTCTAAAAACTAAGTTAAATTTTTACACCTTCGGACCAAAGAAATTTAGTTAAAAGGTGTAAAAATATTTTTATTAGTTATTCAAAAATTTTAGAGGAATTAATTAAATTTATTAGTAATAATCTTGTATCAGCCAATTTAATATAATACTTGTTCATTAAAATTTCAGAGTTCTGTACTATGTAAATCAATCTCCACTTATAACTTCTTACCATTAATATTTTGGCATGGTTCAAAAAGTGGACATTTTACCTTACACTTTTTAATCATCAAACAAGTAGCTAGCACACGTAAGTGTTTGTTTTAAATGAAAAATAGTTTACAGTTATACTGATAGGTAAAATAAAAATGTAAGGCTGGTTTGAACCATGCCAAAATTTGATAGTTTTTAGAAAAAATTACTCAATTTTGGCCAATTTAACACCTAAAATGAGTACCCACGTGAATGGTTACAACTCTGAAACTTTTCAATTCATTCTAAATGTTGTTCGTAACACGAATAACGGTTTATGATTAATAATAGATCCTTGCTTGCTTAGAGATGTAACGCATTTCTACTAGTCTTAGTTGTAGTTAGTTCAAAATTATTGAATTTTTGTAACGCTGCTTCCGGATCGCTAAAAGTTATAAAAGCAATTCTAGTGGAGAAAGTTGGATTTTGTTCTAATATACTTACTCTCAAAATAACCCCATATTGGACAAACATTTCCTTTATTCTTTTCTCAGTAATGTCATTAGGCAAACCCTTAACTCTTACATCTGGTCTTTGGTATATATAATTTAAAGATCTGGCCATTTCCATAATCAAGGCACAAGATCTTCCAAGCTTTTGACACATTTCACATAAATCTTCTCTATGAGGTTTTTTAAAACTATTTGATTTTACTTTATGTTTTTGACTAACAACCTTTTGGTGCAATACAACTACTGTAGGATTAGAATTTGAAGCATTTGCTGATTTAAAGGATGATTTATCTAAAAGATCTATACATCTATCTTTCCATACATTTGTATTACTACTAAAGGTAGAAGAAAAAAACAATGGCTTTTTTGTTTTTGTTGATAAATCAATTCCCTCTATAGGTACGCTTAATTCTTTACATTGGATAGCCAGATCCATTTTTGAATTATTTTTTAGTGCATCTTTTTTTGTTTTTTTCTGTTGTTTTAATAATGTTAGTTGTTGATAATTAGCAAATTTATTAAATCCAATTGCAATGCATTTTTTGAAAGTAGCTGATTTATGCTTTCTACTATTATTAGTGTTTAAAAAAGAAAAATCTATGGCATGTTTAAAGTGTCGATTATATTTTATTTTTTTCGAATTATTAAATCTTAAAAACCATTTTCGGCAAATATTTCTTGTTTGAAGCAAAAAAATTATTTTTTGCTTCAAACTTTGAATAACTTCTTCTGTCGAAAATTTTATTTTTTTGATCCATTTGGGAGTTTTAGATTTGTGTTGTTTTATTTTTTGTAAAAACAATGACATTCTGTCATAGAAAAACCAGGCATGTTTAGATTTATATCTTATAAAGTCATTAGATTCTATAATTGGAATACAGCTAGTAAAACTTTTATATTCACGAAATAAATCGGTATACCCTTTTTGGCGATAATGATTTTTTAAATGTTGATATAAAGTATCTAACACGATTTTTGAATTACTTGTATTAGCTGCTATTTGAATGATAGAAGTACCATTTTTTTGTTTCATTTTTAATAGACTTGGAGCTTTATTTAACAAAAAATCAATTGAAGCAATATGCTCAAACATAACTGCTATCATCAAAGCATTAGCTCCATCTTCTCGTGATTTTTTTAACAGTCTAGGCTGAATACTATTTGAATTATCATATTCTAATAAAATTTCCATTGTTTTAATTTGGTTTAATGCTGCAGCAACCATTAAAATTGTTGTTCCATCACAAGATATTTTTTCTAATAGTAGTGGGTTAGAACGAATAATCTTGGTAATTTCTAAATGTTTTTTAGCGGAGGGTGGACTTTTAATTAGGTCTATTAATTTACTTTGATTTAAATATAAATTTTCCATAAAACGCTTTTTTTCTACGTATATTGTAGAATCTTGATTATACCTAGAATGCTTATCATATTTATCATTGTTCAATATAACTTCATAAGAACCAACTTCTTTAATTATACAATTAACATGTTCACGTAATTCCATCTGGTTAATCCACATAGGTACTTTTTTGAAAAAAACTCCTCTAGAGGTATTCTTATCGCATGCATGAACACCTCTACCAGTAATAATTTTTATACAGAAATTTTTTTTATCTATTGCTTGTTCTATTGATTTAATTACGCAAGCCTTCCCTGTATCAAGGCTCATTCCATGTAAATCTATGTGCATTTGATTTGTTGAAGTTTTATACATAATTTTGGCCTTTTCATGGACATGGTCTTGGTAAAGAGTATGAAGCGGTAGATAGGCTTGGTATTATTTCTTCGTAATTTGATTGTATTGTAATTTGACTAATGACTGGTTCTTCTTGTTGCTTTAATTGCTGTAATAATGTTTGAGCGTAATTAATTTTTTGTTCTACTTTTTGCAACTGTTCGGAATTGACATGTAATTTTTCTTTAAATTCACGAGCTAAACGTAAATTTTCTAGTGCCTCATCCCATTGGTGTAGCTCTAATAAGACAGATCCAAGATTATAATATACTATAGATTGTTTTTCCCAAATTGCCTTAGTTTCATCTGTAATTAGCAAGTCAAAAAACCCTAATGCCTTTAAAAATTCTTCTTTAGCTTTAAAAAATTCTTTTTCTTTATAAAATTTCAATCCAATTTCATTATGTTTTTCGACCATTTCTTTAAATTTTTTATAATATTCATTGAACTCATTAAAATGATGGCGTTTATATTCCAAAACAGACTCAAGCTTATCTATTTTAGATATCAACTCTCGTGCTGGCAAATTTATTTTCGGAATTTTAGTCCATTTTGTGCCATCATATTGTAGATCTAACTCATGTAATGAATGTACGTTAAGCATATTAATAGCGTTTCTGTATGCATTGTGCGGTGAAGAGCAATCGTTTGTAGCCAAACTAAAATTTATATCAAATTTTTCTAATATAGAAATACTTCCTTTTCTAGATACCGAAACAGAAAAAGCAGGGATAGTTATATATTGGTAATCAAGCTTGATCGGATATGCATTTTTTGTTACCAAAGCTTCTAGTCTTGAAACTAAAGTTGTTTGTTCAATTCTAAATTTTTCCCTTTCCTCATTGTTATAATAACTTCCCTTAATAATATAAATAGTACATGAACACCCTACCCACAAACATTCTTTTATAATTTCATTAGCATCCGCTTCTGTTGCTGTGTGAATAAGTGAAAACCTTTTTTTTGTGCTAGAGATAATTATAAAGCAAAAACAAGTATTCAGCCCATCCGTACATAATCCTTCCAGCTCTATAGGAAAAGTATCACAGTCCATTCTCACTATTCCGCTTTGGGTTGCTTTAATATAATTAGATAACCTTTGCAACTCTAATTTTTGTTTGATATCAATAATAAATGGATCTGCTTCTTTACAGCCAAATACCGAAGCCTGTTCAAAATAGCCTAGAGATTTTCTTAAATCCTGAGATAACCCATCTCCATTACTATACAACAAACCTAAGTTAAACAAAGATCTGGGATGTTTTTTCTTTCCCGCTGCTTCCCAATATTTGATAGCCATCTCATAATCTTTTTTAAAACCTACACCTTCATAAAATAAAAATCCTAAGCTGTGTAAAGCATTAACATTACCTTTTTTTGCGGCTATTAACCATGCTTCTTTTGCAGATTTGCAATCACCTACCAACTTATATTTCAATCCTTTTTGAAAATCTGGATCATCTTCATTCATGTTTTGTGCTTCCTTATAGTTTATAAATTCATACTAACTATACTGTTAACATATACCACCACAAAAACAACAATAATTATTTCAAAAAAACAGCAACAGACTACTAACTCGCATAATATAGAACCGAATAATATATGTTTAATTTAAGTAAGTAACAGTCTTCTATGGGCTTTAGGTGCTGATTGTTTAACACTATTAAATTGATCTACAACCGCTTCCGGATCATCAAAAGTAATAAATGCAACTCTAGTAGAAAATCTTGGATCTTGTTTCAATATATGAACTCTAGAAATATCACCATAACGAGCAAACATTTTTCTTAATTTTTCTTCTGTAATGTCGTTAGGCAAACCTTTAACTCTTACATCTGGTTTTTGATGTACATGGTACGAAGATTTAGGTTTGTTTTTTGGTGGTTGAGCAATTTCCATAAATATAGTACAAGACATTCCAAGTTTTTGGCACATTCCACATAAATCTTCCATATGAGGTTTATTAACACTGTTTTCATCTGGATCTTTATGTTTAAGCTCTTCTTGTTCATAAGGAAAAACTTGATTACCACAACTTTTACAATCTTGTGTTTCATCAGCCCAGCTATGAGCACTTTCCCACCAAGCTCCACAATCACACTCATAATACCCATACATTTTTCTTTGCATACTACTAGATGGTTCAGTTTCGCTGTGGATGTCGTAGGCAGGATCTATCCTATCTGCACGACCCAAAGTACTACTTGCATTAGTTTTATAAGTAGAATCAAACATTGGCATTATCTTTTTGCTAACATCACAATAAGTTTTATTAGCAATGGTGGTGGTAATTGTTGGTTGTGTAACAGAACTACATGATGATGCCATAGTACTTCTTGTTTTATATTCTTCTACGGCAGTCTTTGCTATATCATGTTTTGTTTGTGGGTATGTGCGCGTTGGCAACGAAGAATTATATGACGAAACAGCAGAAGATGAAGCATTAGAAGTATAAAATGAATCGTGTGCTAAACTGCTTTTGGTTACATTGCTAGAACTAGAAGTATAGTTATAAAGTGAGGAATATTGAGTATAACCTAGTTGTTCTTGTTTACTACGTTCATCTTTTTCTTTTTTGGCTTGTTGTTGCTCTCGTGCTTTAGCCTCTGCTGCTAACTTTAAATATTCATTATTGGAATTCCCAGCATTGTTATTATAAGTTGCTGTTCTATTATTTAGTGAAGGTTGTTTGCCTGTTGAAAATAATTGCCCCATAATCAAACCTCATAATATTTGCCATTATTTAAAATTTAATAACGATTAGCAGCAGTTCTCAATTTGGAAAAAATTGTTATCTTAAAGAACAAATTTTTATTATATGATTATATTTTTTTGTACAAACTAACCATTTATAAAGCATAGGTCATCTTTGTTGCATTACTAACTTTTTCCAAATTGAGAATTGCTCAATGATTAGCTAATGTGTTTCTAATATTTTGTTTACACTATTCAACATAACCAAAAAATGTTATGGCATAACCATTTTTTATATTTTTTTTTAACTCAATCTCCATTTACTTATTACATATAAATCATATAACTGTCAATCCCCTAAAACGAGTCTGAAATGAAATCGGATCCTAATCCTGTCTTCCGCGCCTATAGTGCATATAAGTGCTTATTAATCTAGAGCTTATATTGCAGGTGCTGAAGACAGGAGGAAGCGGCGCAAAAAACTAATTAGTGGAGTAAAATTGAGTATTAGTAGCTAAGCGAAATTCAGGTTGTTTGACTGTACGGTGATCTATAATACCAACCACTTCGGCTGTTTTATTTTCCGGCATGTTGCAAATTTACTTTTATTAAAAATATAAAAATTTCTATAGGCCTTAACTGGATCTTGAAAAACTTTATATTCTTCTGGCATTACTTGAGAATGTTCTAGCAAACCAAGAGTTGGTAATGGTGGTACTTTAAGCTTCTTAGCAACATCATAAGATTTGTGGTTTAGTTTAGAATCTTAACGATATTTATATTCTTCGTTTAAAGCACAAGTAAGTTTTCGCAACCAAAGCCAATTTTGTAAACTCTGTCCTGTCCATATAACACATGGATGTTTTTGGTGTGATGGTTTATAAAGAGTTTTTATATCATTTAAATGCAAAACCGTACTTAGAATTTGTGTTGATTCCAAAATCATTTTAATCAGATGTTGATCACAATGATTATGAGTTCGCATTGTAGATTAAAAGTACTGATTTTTTCAATATTTTTATACCGCATACCCCGCTACAAATGTATGACTAAGCAGCACAATGCATAACCCATGCCCGCAAATTGCCCACAAGGTTTTTTGTGGTGTTAATTTTTTTATCATATTTGTTATCTTTGAAAATAACTTATAATGTAGGGGTTAAATAAATCTATACTATTTATAAATTTAATTAATTTGTAATTTTATATTTCTTTAAAATATCTCTGATATTATCAAAATTAACCATTTTTAATGGTTTAATTTGAACATTAGTACAACATTTCTTGATAGTAGAAATATCATAGTCTCTTTGTAAATTCATCCATACCGCTACGCATATTTCTGGTAATAATTTAGATAAACGTACAGCCATTTCTAGAGAGAGGCTAGCATTTCCACCGAACAACCTATAAAGCGTTGCTTTATGAACCTTCAATTGTTCAGCAACTTCGTGTACTGAAAGATTACAGCCTTCTTTGCTAGTAAGGATTTCTGCTATTATTTTTCCTGGATGCATAAACTTTTTCCATTATACATAACGTATTGATGATCTATTTAAATATTTCTTAATATCATATTAAATCATATACAATTGCGCAACACACATCAAATAAAAATTGACAAAAAATACGTTTTACAATATTCTGTTAAAACTATTATCTTAAGGCGCGACACGCAAATGATGTAAACATTTACGTATCGCTTCATAAACCCAATCTTCTTAGGAGATCGAGAATATGCTTAATCAAAATAACATATATTTATGTTTGTCACTATTACAACAACAAATAATTCTACAAAATGAACTAAATAAATTTTGTAGTTTAATAACTACATTTGATGATTTTTTAGAATCGTTAAAGCTTGCTAAAGATCTGTTATCAATTAATCTTAACCTAGAGTATATTGTTGCAGCTTTAACTGACGCAAAAATAACTAATGAAAGTTTTATTAGTGAGTTACAAGAATACATTAAAATGTTAATTACATTATCTTTAACTTCTAATTATAAAAAATAAGTTATTTTTATCTCTTCGGACTAAAACATTTTAGTCCGAAGATTTTTATAACAGTTTTTTCTATCGTAACCTACTTTTTTATGGGTGGCTATATGGTAAAATAAAATTTTATTTAACAAGGATCTAAGTTAATTATGGCAGATCATCAAAACTTACCAGCTAAGCCAGAAAAATATATTTTTGATGAGCAATCTAGCTCAAGAATTGATAAACTTTGTTCTCGCATTGTAACCCGAATTTTTGAAGTACGTCGAAATATTGCACGCTCAATAGATATTGAAATTGTAAAAACTTATTGGTTAACTGGTCAAGATATTGTTGAAGAAGAGCTAAATGGAAAAAAACGTGCAGAATATGGCGAACACTTACTAGAACATGTATCAGCACGATTAACTAAAGAACTCGGTAAAGGCTATAATATTAGTAATTTACGTGCTATGAAACGATTCTATGAAACATATCCCAGCCTTGTACCAATTCAGCGCGCAGCGCGCACTGAATTAATCGAACAAGATACTATATTAAATCCTAATTTGTCGTGGACGCATTATAGACTATTAATTAGGATTAATCGTAAAGAAGCAAGAGATTTTTATGAGAAGGAGGCTTCAAAAAATCGTTGGTCTTCACGCGAATTAAAAAGACAAATTAACAGTTTATTATTTGATCGCTTAGCAAAAAGCCGAGATAAAAATGGCTTATTGCGTTTAGCCAAGGAGGGACAAGAAATTCATTCTCCAGAAGATATTATTAAAGATCCACTAGTACTAGAGTTTTTAAATATTCCAGAATCTCATAAATTAGTGGAATCTACATTGGAAAATGCATTGATCAGCAACCTTCAAGATTTTTTACTTGAGTTAGGGAAAGGATTTGCTTTCGTGGCTAGACAACGCCGTCTTACTTTAAATGGAGATCACTTTTATGTAGATTTAGTAATGTATCACACCATCTTAAAATGTTATGTACTTTTAGAGTTAAAATCTAAAGAAATAACTCACGCAGATTTAGGTCAAATACAATTTTATGTGAATTATTTTGATGAAATGTGTCGATACGAAGGAGATAATCCAACTGTTGGTATAATTCTTTGTACAGAAAAAAATGATGCTATGGTCAAATATACTTTAGGAGATAAAGCAAAACAAATATTTGCTAGCAAATATCAATTTCATTTACCTACAGAAGCTGAATTAGAAGCGGAAATCAAAAGAGAAATTAAAGAAATTCAATATCGTTTAAAATTTGAAAAAAACAAAAACCCTGAAAATTTTAACAATTAATTATGAACCAAATAACAGACACTACGTATTAACAACATTATATCTCCTAAGGGACAGGTCGGAGGTTCAAATCCTCTCCGGGGCAAATTTAAAATATAAGAAATTTACAGGGATTTTATACTTTTTGTGAGAATTTAAAAATTAATCAAAAAATGAATTTCAGTTTATAAGTCCACAGTAAGTCCAATAAAGTACTTATAATATGCTCAACAATCTGATTTCACGCCACTGCATTTTTATGCCAAGGGCTACCCCAACCCTAAGGCTCAACCGACACCTAGACAGCCTTTCGGGTAAGAACTACTTCAGGACAGACCATTTGCATGATCTGTTTCGATGCAAATGTAAATAAATAATTTAGAATAATTATTTAAAAAAACTATAAAACCTTCAAACCAAATTACCTTAATACAAAGGTGTAAAAATTAACCTAATGTTTAGCGTTGAATGCTAAGGACAATGCAATTAACAAATTAAAGTATCAAACACAACAAACAATAAAAAAACAATAAAAAAACAATAAAAAAACAAAAAAAAAACAATAAAAAATTATTGACAGTAATAATATAAGCATAGTATAAGTTATATATCTTAAAAAATTTTATTCCGTTATAATAACAAAAAAATAATGTCGGTATTATGGTAAGCTTAAAATTAGAAAACTGATCAAAGTTAAAGATATAGTGGAGATTTGACATGCCAACGCAACAGTTGTCATTAAAAGAAAAATTAAAAAAATTATATAGCCTGCAAAATACTTTGCCAAAATTAATAGAAGATGAAGCTATTAAAGCTCAAAGTCTTGATGATTATTACATAAAAATGCAAATAATTCTTAAGGAAGAAAAAAATAGCAAACAAGGAACTTATGATAAAGTCTCCGGCACCAAGGCACCAATAGAAATACACGATTTATTTTCCAAGCTAGATGATGAACCTCTTGAGGCAAAGAAAGTATTAATTTTAGGTGGAGCTGGGGTTGGAAAAACTACATTAATGCACTATATGGCATATAGTTGGGCAACAGGTGGTTTATGGAATGGTAAGTTTGAATATGTTTTTAGTATTAAATTAAAAATTTTAGGAGATTACGAATGGAATAAACAGACATCAGCAATAGAAGAAAATCCTCTAAAAAAGCTGTTTAAGCAATCGTTAAAGATATCGTTACATGAAGTTGAAGAACTTTTAAAATTAAAAGGTTTATCCCTAGATGATAGGTTTGGAGTAGAAGTGGATCGGTATAAGGGGTTATTTACCGCTCAAGAAATAGATACTATGTTAAATGATCAAAGTAAGGTACTGATTTTATTGGATGGTTATGATGAAATAGCTCATTTAGCTAATGAATCGACACATGTGGTTAAAGATATTATTAAAAATATCTTTATGAGATATCCTAATCTTATATTAACCAGCAGACCTAGTGCAAGGTTAATCTCTGAAATGAAAATTGACCGTAAGATTGAAAATATTGGATTAGATGCTGATGGGGTTTTTAGATATATAGACATAAATTTTAGAGAAAAAATAGATTTACAAAATGAATTAAAGGATTTTTTAAAAATCAATCCTAAAGTTCATGAAATGTGTACTATTCCGATTAATACTGCAATGTTATGTTTAATTTGGTCTGACAAAAAAATAAGAGAAAATTTTAAAGACGAATTTCATATAACCGATTTATATCAGGAAGTGGTATTTTGGCTTGGGAAGAGGTATGTAGACAAGTTCAAAGGTGACTTAGCTATTCCACATTTATCGGAGTTTAAAGATAGTTGCGAAATAAGCTCTGGCACTATTTTAAACCTGAAAGAAGTTAGACTTACTACAGATATAGCGTATGAAGGCTTTGTAGAGAAACCCACCTTAGCTGTAGCACCTGAACTAATTAAAAAGTTAATTGATAAATTTAATCAAGATTACAGTCAAAACGTAAGGATGTCAATGTTAAATAAATATGGCTTATTAAAGCCTGATGGATTGGGAGACCCTGAAAAACAAAATCACTACTTTATACATTTAACGTTTCAAGAATATTTAACGGCATGTCGTTTAAAAGAAAAATTATCTGTTGAAACAGGCAAACGTGAAACAATAGAATTTATTGCCAAGCATCGGAACGAACCAAGATTTTTAATGACGTTTAAGTTTTTGACCGGATTAATCAATAAAGAAAACAACCGAGAGTTGGCGGTGGTGTTTTGGGATGCCATTCTTTGCAATATTGATGGAGCAATAGAGGTTGGTTTAGAGCAAAAAGTAGCCTTGTGGATGCATTTGTTTGAGCAGGTACCAGATAAAGAAAGTTTAAAATTACGAAATCCAAATATAGAACTTATGGCTAATTTGATAGACAAAGTAGTATTGGAAAACTTATTGGATTGGGGACAACAAATTATTTACAGTGGTTATTTGTCGGAAAATATGAAAAAAGCCTTATTTGCTATACTTGATGGTGATAGGATGTGCTGTATAGCTGAAAATGCGATTCCATTAGAAAATCCAGTCGAAGGAACAGTAAAAACTTTTGACACAATTAAACTAACAAGAAATATAGAATTAGCAACTGCTTTAATAACCAAACTAACAGATAGCGAAAAAAATCAACTATTTAAAGCAATGTTGTTGTTATTAGAAAAAAGCGATTGGCAGATACAGTTAATGGCGATCAGTTGTGTTATTGATATGATGAAAGCAATTGGCAGTAGATTAAATGTTGAATTTGTTAATAAAGCGGTAATAACCTTGCCTGATTTGCTTGTTAATTCTAGATTAGCTAAGCAAGTGATTGTAGCTATAAAGGAAGCAGTTAAACTAAGTAAGTTGGGAAATAATATTGCTGTAATAAAGAAACTGATAGAATTAATAAAAAGCAATGAAAAAATTGGTCTCACAAAAAGTGCTGCTGACGCATTAAGGGTGGTGGTGAGAGCAAGTGGCAGTAAGATTGTTGTTGATGATGCTACTGCACAGATGGCTGTCAAAACAATAGATTGGTTCGACTCCGAAAGTAATTCTTCTAATATTGCCAGAATGGAGACTATAATAACAGCAACTTATGCATTAGAAGAGATAGTTAGAGCAGCAGGCAGTCACTACATTAAAACGTTTGAAGATACAACCAAAAAATTGTCTAAAAAGATAATAAAAAAATTACTAACACTATTAGAAAACGTTAATGATCTCATCAAACAAAGAGCGGTTGACACCTTAAAGGAAGTGCTTAAAGCAAGTGACAATAGAATTGAAGTGGTTGAGACAACGATTAACGAGTTGCTCGAGATAATAAAAAACACAGAATATAACGATACAAGAAGAATCGCGGTAAACACTCTAATAATGGTGCTGAAAATTAGTCCTTATAAAATAGACGATCCTATAGAAATAATTAAGAGGTTGCTTTGGTTAATAGAAAATAGTGGTTATAATACTAAAAAAGCAGCGGCATATGCGTTAGTAATAATAGTTGAAGTAAGCAACAGTAGTATTAAAGTGATCGAACTGTTGTTTAAGTTAATAGAGACTAGGGATACCGACGGTGACGCCTATATGATTGCAGTTGAAGCCTTGGAAGAAATTGTTGGAAAGTTCGGTAACAATATTGAAATAATTACGCAAACAACTAAAGGGCTAATTAAATTGATTAAGACAAATAGTAATTTTGAAATTGCTTTAAGAAAAATAATTACTGCCTTAGTAAATATCGAAATTAAACTAAAGAACATTGGTAAATCTAATGCTACAAAAATAATTGGTGGTTTACTTAACTTGGTAAACCGCAGTAATGTGGCCCCATCTTTAAGGATTAATAATGTTAATTGTGTTTCAGAGGTAACGAACATCATTAAAGAGTTACTTTGTTTAACATGTAATACCCAAACCAAAAAAGAATATAAATATATGCTTATTGATATTCTGGGAGTAGTGATTAAAGCAATTATAGACAAAATTGATAATATTGTAGAAATAATTAAAAAGTTGCTTCATTTAATAAACAACAATCACAGTGGCACAGAAGAGGAAGCAGTTAATTCTTTGAAAAAAGAGGTTAATGAAAACAAAGACTTCTCTGAAGACCTTATGGGAATAATAAAAGAATTACTTGAATTAAGAGGAAAACTTGGTAGTGACAGTGTAAATGTTGTAACCTATGCCGTAACATGTGCCGTGATGGAGGTTATGATAGCCAGTGATGACAAAATTGATAGCACAATAGAAATAACTCGAGGATTAATTAAATTAATTGAGCATGGAGACAATTATAAAGAAAAAGCAAAAAGCGTGTTGATAAGAGTGATTCAAGTAAGCGCAGATAGTTTTGCAGTAATAGAAGAAATAACTAAAGAATTATTAGAATTAATTAATAAAGGTAGTAATGCAGAAAATTTACCAGTATTAAACGAGAACACCAAAAGATTGGCGATCGAAGTTTTACAAGAAGTGATTAAAGTTAGTGGCGACAAACTCTATAACATTGCAGGTATAACTAATGCATTGCTCTATTTAATAAAAAACAGTACAAGAAACCTCATAAGTACTGCAGCACTCATAAGTACTGCAGCAAACGCATTGGGAGAAGTTATCGCAGTAAAAAGGGGCGCAATTGAAAATCCTAAGGAAACAATTAAAGAATTGTTCGATTTAATCAAAAATAAAGATTATCGTCATAAAACGG
>CAIVQA010000040.1 GCA_903907935.1 uncultured Francisellaceae bacterium | reverse complement strand
TACCAGAAATAAAAATTCACCATAAGCTATTTTGAAAAATAAGAACTAGCGAAGAAAGTTGTCTTGAGCCCATTGCCTTAATAGGGCACGATGTGGTTCTAAATGGGGAGAGTGTAGGTAACTACACTCCCTACCAGCTTAGCAACTCATTTGCCATCTAAAATTTTAGATAAATTTAATTTAGATAACATTGAACTTTGTAAAGAATCTTATATCGATGAAGATCTAGAAGAACAATTTACGGATGTGGTATATAAAGCTAAAATGGATTCCGGTACAACAGGATATATTTATATGCTAGTTGAACATCAGTCTAGTGCTTCTAAAATGATACCATTTAGAATTGTTAAGTATCAGATTGCAATTATGCAAAACCATTTACTACAATATCCTAAAGATCTTAAATTACCAGTGGTGTTTCCGTTATTATTTTATCATGGGACAAAAGCGCCTTATCCATATTCGTTAAATTTTTTAGATTTATTTCATGAACCAAATTTTATAAAAGAGCATTTTGCTAGAAACATTAATATAGTAGATCTAACTCAAATATCAGATAAAACAATCAAACAACATAAGGTTATAGCTTTATTAGAATTTGCTCAAAAACATATAAGAGATAGAGATTTTTTAGTATTAGCTGATATGATTTGTGATTTGTTAAATAAATTGTGTGTTAATTTAGTGCCAATAGAGCAACATTTACTATACATAAATAGCTTTTTTAAGTATATAATTACAGAGGGTAATATATCAAATGTAGCTAAATTTATCAAAAAATTAGAATCAATAGAAATAGTTAAGGAGTATAAAATTATGGGTACTGCAGCACAATATTTCGAAGAGCAAGGCATGCAAAAGGGTATGCAAAAGGGTATGCAAAAGGGCATGCAAAAAGGGTTAGAAATTGGTAATCAAAGAATTGCTAACATTGCCTGCAATATGTTAGAGAAAAAACTACCATTAAAGGTAATAACAGAAGTAACTGGATTATCTATCGGAGAAATACAAAAATTAAAAGCACAACAGAGTATAAAAACTTAATAAAGTACAATTTAGCATTCTATGTCTACTTCTATCTCAGGATATTTATCGGAATATTTTAAGCAATACTGAGCTAACTCGTGATTTTCAGTTAAACTAATAGTGTCAACAACAATACCTCCTGAAAAACCGCCTCTTTTTATTAATTTATGTTGCCTTGCAGTTTCAATATCATCAAAATTTAATCCTAATATTTTAGCGAACCCGTGGATAACCTCGAGACAATCCGCTAATTCTTCTATTAAATGTTCTTTTGAATCAGCCCCGGCTACTTCGTTGGCTTCTTCAGTAATTTTTAATTTAAAATAATCTAGTAATTCTTCGTTATTAGATAAATTCTTAAGCTTAAAACTCACATTATTATCTTTTAGTATTTTTTGATAAAAATTGTCTCGTATTAATTTATCGAACTTAAATGTTTTTTTAGAACTCATAGTTTTTACTCCATAACTAAAGTTTTTTGTTTAATAAATCAGTAATACTACCAGAAAATAATTCTGCTGCTTGGCAAATAGTTTCTGATAAAGTAGGGTGTGGATGAATAATAGAACCAAGATCTTCGGCATTTGCCCCCATCTCTATAGCTATGGCCATTCCTCCTATTAATTCGCTAGCGCCCATTCCTACAATTCCTGCTCCTAAAATTTGTTTATTAATTGGATTAAATAAAACTTTAGTAAACCCATCAGATCTACCAATGGCTAATGCGCGCCCACTAGCTGCCCATGGGAATACTGCTTTTTCGTATTGTGTATTTGAAAGTTTACATTGTTCTTCTGTTAATCCTACCCAGGCAATTTCAGGATCAGTATAAGCTACGCTAGGGATAATTTTAGTGTCAAAATAATGTTGTTTACCACAGATCACTTCGGCGGCGATTTTTCCTTCAGGGATAGCTTTATGTGCTAACATCGGGGATCCTGCAACATCACCAATTGCAAAAATATGAGGAATATTAGTACGTAGTTGTTTATCTACGATAATAAAGCCTCTATTATCGATTGCTAAACCGATTTTTTCTGCTTGGAGCCGATCGGAATTAGAACGTCGGCCAACAGCACATAAAATTTTGTTATATTTTAAATGTTCGGTATGTTCTCCAGAAAATTTAACTTCTAAATTTTGTTTATTAACAGTTACGGTTTCTACCTTAGTATTTAAAAAAATCTTATCAAACTTAGTTTGCATACGTTTTTGCCATACTTCTACCAGATCAAGATCGGCTCCTGGCAATAACTGTTTAGTTAATTCTACTACACTTACTTTAGATCCTAAGGCACTATAAACAGTACCTAATTCCATACCTATAATACCGCCACCAATAATTAATAAATTTTCTGGAAGATCTTCTAAATTTAATGCTTTAGTAGAATCCATAATTCTTGGATCTGTTGGTAAATTAGGTAGTTGTATTGGTCTAGAGCCGACTGCTATAATTACATTTTCAAAATTAATATGGCTAGTAATGTTGTTAGAGCGATCTGTTACTTGTATACAATTAGCATTAATAAATTCTCCAAGTCCAGTTACAATTTCAACTTTTCTTTGCTTAGCTAGATATTTTAATCCGCCAGTTAATTTATTAATAGTTTGATTAGCTACCCAAGCTCGTAATTTAGATAAATCGATTTTTGGTTGTTCGAAGCTAATACCTCGTTCTTTTAATTCTTTTGTTTCTTCTATAACTTGTACTACATGTAATAGTGCTTTAGAAGGAATACAACCAACATTTAAGCATACCCCGCCTAATTGATCATAGTATTCTAATAAAACTACTTTTTTACCTAGATCGGCAGCTCTAAATGCAGCAGTATAGCCGCCAGGACCTGCTCCTATTACTAGCACTTGGGTATTAAGCGTATTAATTTGAGTGTTCATAATTTTTAATACTTGTTAGATCTGTTAACTGTTCAACTATAAATTTACTAAAACGAGCAGCTTCTGCTCCATCTATTACTCTATGATCATAAGATAAAGCTAATGGTAACATTAATCGTGGACAAAGTTCTCCATTAATATAAATTGGTTTAAGCTGGGATCTAGAAACCCCTAAAATTGCAACTTCAGGAGCATTAATAATTGGAGTAAAACCTACACCACCTATGCTGCCTAAACTAGAAATGGTAAAACAACCGCCTTGTACATCATCTGCTACCAATTTACCATCTCTAGCTTTTTGACTAAGTAATGCTAATTCGGTTGCTATTTGAAATAAATTTTTTTGATCAGTATTTTTTACTACAGGAACTACTAATCCTTGATTAGTATCTACGGCAATACCAATATTATAATATTTTTTAAGAATTAAATTTTCACCGTCTTTTGCTAAAGAACTATTAAAAGATGGAAATTGTTTTAACCCATTGGTAATAGCTTTAATTAAAAAAATAACCGGGGTTAACTTAATTCCTTGTTTTTTAGCTAATTCTTGTTGTTGGGTACGAAAGTGTTCTAGTTCGGTAAGATCTGCCTCATCAAAATGAGTAACATGAGGAATTGAGATCCAATTACGATGTAAAGTTGGTCCAGATTTCTTTTTGATCCTGGATAGTGGTTGATTGGATATTTCTCCCCACTTACTAAAATCTATATTTAAACTAGTAGTATTATTAGTTCCTATATTTAAACCGTTTTTTAAAAGATTATTAATATGTTGTTTAACATCAGTTTCAACTATTCGACCGTGTTTGCCGGTTCCTTTGATATCTTCTAAATTTGCGCCTAATTCTCTAGCAAATTTACGAATACTAGGGCTTGCGTGAGTATATGCATTAGATGATTCTACTAATGGTTCTGATTTTATAGTTTGGCTTTGTTCTTCTTTGGTAACAGTTTGATCTTTTGGTAAATTAATATTTGTTGATTCTGTAGGTGTTGCAGTTGCAATTAGATCTCCTTTCGAAACTTTATCACCAATTTTTACATGTAACTTTACTATTGTTAAATCATATGGTGCTGGGATATCCATAGTAGCTTTATCTGTTTCTAAAGTAATAATGGTATCTTCTTTAGAAAGACGACTTCCTGTTTTTGCCACAACATCAATAATTTCTATTCCAGTATAATCACCAAGATCTGGCACTAAAATCTGTTGGTTCATGTTACCTCTGTTAATGCTGAATGTTTTTCACTATTTAAAATTGCCGGATCTAATTTACCATCCTCTATTAATCCCTTTAATGCAGCAATTACTATATGATTATGGCTTACTTTAAAAAATTTACGTAAATTTTCTCTGGTATCGCTACGGCCAAAGCCATCGGTGCCTAATACAATATAGCGATTTGGGATAAATTCTCTTATTTGATCAGCATATTGTCTGATATAATCTGTAGCTGCAATAACTGGGCCTTTAACATTACCTAGACATTTAATTACATGTGGTATTTTTTGATCAATATTTTTATTAAATAAATTATTAGTTCTAATAGTTGCAGCTTCTTTCGCTAATAAATTAAAGCTAGTTGCGGACCAAATATTGGCTGATATTTTCCATTCTTCATTTAAGATCTTTTTGGCGAGAATTGCTTCATTTAGGATTGCCCCAGATCCTATTAGCTGTACTTGTAAATCATATTGATTATCTTCTTGTAATAAATATAAACCATTAATAATATCAGATTTAATGGAATTACCAATTGGCATTGGGGATTGTATATAAGTTTCGTTCATTACTGTAATGTAATAAAAAATATCTTCTTGGCGATCTGCCATTCTTTCTAATCCATCTTGGATAATTATGGCTAATTCATAAAAAAAAGTTGGATCGTAACTTAAGCAATTTGGAATAGTTCCGGCAAAAATATGGCTGTGGCCATCACAATGTTGTAGTCCTTCTCCGCTTAAAGTAGTGCGGCCAGCAGTTGCTCCTATTAAAAATCCACGAGCTCTTGAATCAGCTGCTGCCCAAATTAGATCGGCAATTCTTTGAAAACCAAACATCGAGTAGTAAATATAAAATGGCATCATAATGCGATTATGGTTGCTATAAGATGTAGCAGCTGCTAACCAAGAACAAAATGCCCCGGCTTCGGTGATGCCTTCTTCTAATACTTGTCCATTTTTTTCTTCGCGGTAAAACATAACTTGGTTAGCATCAACAGGTTTATATAATTGTCCTGATGGAGCATAAATACTAAATTGTCTAAAAAATCCTTCCATGCCAAAAGTTCTAGCCTCGTCCGCTATAATTGGAACAATATATTTGCCAATAGTTTGATCTTTACACAAAGAATTTAAAATTCTTACTATTGCCATCGTAGTAGATATATTACGATTAGCACTATTTTGTAGATGTTCTTTTAACAATTCTGGATCAATATTTAATTTTTCTGAAGCTGCTTCTCGTCTTTTAGGTAAACTTCCACCTAAAGCTTGACGTTTTTCTAGTAAATATTTTAATTCTTGGCTATCGGCAGTAAAACTATAAAATTCTAAATTTTCTAATTGTTGTTCAGTAAGTGCTAATTCGAATCGCTTTTTAAATTCCAATAAATGTTCATTATTTAATTTTTTGGCGCTATGAGCGGTATTTAAACCTTCAGCTGCTTTACCTAATCCATACCCTTTAACAGTTTTAGTTAAAATTACCGTTGGTTGATTTTTATGTGTCGTAGCTACTCGATAAGCTTGATATACTTTGTTAAAATCGTGACCACCAAAATTTAAATTTGATAAATCTTGATCTGATAAATTAGCTACTAGTTTTTTTAATTCTGGATATTTACCAAAAAAATGTTCCCGTAAGTAAGCTCCATCCTGAGCTTTAAGCCATTGGTATTCTCCATCTACAGTGTTTTCCATAAGCTGTAGTAATAAACCAGTTTGATCTTTGTCTAATAATTCTTCCCATTTACTGTCCCAAATTACTTTAATAACATTCCAACCTGCCCCTAAAAATTGTGCTTCTAATTCTTGAATAATTTTACCATTACCACGTACTGGACCATCTAAGCGTTGTAAATTACAGTTGATTACAAAAATTAGATTATCCAATTGTTCCCTAGCAGCTATAGATAAAGCTCCTAGTGATTCTGGTTCATCCATTTCTCCATCACCACAAAAACACCAAATTTTTTTATGAGTAGTTTTAGCTAAATTTCGTGCTTCTAGATATCGCATAAATCTCGCTTGATAAATTGCCTGGATTGGTCCTAGTCCCATAGATACGGTAGGAAATTGCCAAAATGAAGGCATTAAAAATGGGTGAGGGTAAGAAGATAAGCCAGAAGCTACTGCTTCTTGTCTAAAATTAATTAATTGTTCTTTGGATAATCTACCTTCTAAAAAAGCCCTAGAGTAAATCCCTGGTGAAGAGTGTCCTTGGATGAAAATTAAATCATCAGCGTGCCAAAAATGATTAAAGCCTACTTCATATAAAATTGCAGCAGATGCATAAGAGCTTAAATGTCCACCTAAAGAACCATCTTTTTTATTAGCTTTAACTACCATTATCATAGCATTCCATCTAATTACCGACAAAATGCGTTGTTCTAGATCTAAAATCCCCGGGTAAGGAACATCCATACTAGAAGGAATAGTATTTCTATATTCGGTATTAACAGGAGTAATATTACAATTATTAATATTAAGAGCGGCTTTAAATAATTTACGTAAAATAAACTTAACCCTAAGAGAGCCGGAGGTAGATCCTAGAGAATAAAGAGAATTTAGCCATTCTTGGGTTTCGTTTGGATCTGAATCTAAATAATTATCATTTGGATTAAACATCTAAAAATCTATAAAAAACTTAAAATATTAGTGCAATTAACATACAAAAAATTATCCACGCTATAAAAGTACGTTCAATCAATAAAGGTGCTTGTTCCATGGTTAATGTTCCTAACGAAGCTTCTCCACAAGCATCCAAGATTTCTGAATGGGGCATATTAAATACCCGTATAACGGCTTTCCAACGAGAAAAACCTTGTTCAAAATCTCCGACTAAACTAAAAATTAAACCAGTAATTCTAGCAGGTAACCAAGCGGCTATTGTATGCAAATTAAATAGGTAATTGCTAATACTTTTTGCGTAATGTAGTTCGCTTGCTTGTTCAGGTTTAGTTCCGCCTAGCATAAATAACCAATACAAGACTACTCCAACTGGGCCTAAAATTACAAACCAGAATAATAAACCAAGGTTGTGTTCAAATGAAGTAACAAATAACGAAGGGTAATTTTTTTTAGATGCAGAATACAAAGAATACATTAATATAGCTACGTTAAATAAAAGGGCACCTAAGTGCCAAAAAATAAGGCAAACAATTAATTCTAGTAATAAAACTATCAAAGCTACAACTACTATTAATAAAGCACAGGATCCAGCTACTGGAATTTTATTAGTTTTATTTGCTAACATTTGAGCTTTAAATAAAAGGTCGTCTAACCAATAAGAATTACAATTTTGTTGTAATTTTTGAAAAAAACCATAATTTTTCAATTCGAGACGATGTAAAAAATAAACTACAATTAAACTAAGTAATTTAGTCATATACATTATACCTCATGCCACAGTCGAAACTATATATACTGAGCCACATGAATTTTCGGTACTCTAAAAAACAAGTCGTGAAACTCGCCTTTCGCAAAACAAAGAGCAACTAGAGGTCAAAGAGGCTCAAACAACACTCCTTGTTTTTTAGAGTACCGAAAATTCATGTGGCTCAGTATAACAATAACATTAAAAAAAATTAAATCAAAATTTGAGAAATTACACCTATTTATAATTATATTACATATTATTTTAGTTGGTGGTTCGATTTAACTTAATTTAGAAATTTTATTTAAATATTATCATGGCCGATTTTATTATAGGTCCCTCGATTAATCCCCTAGTGTATATATAGAATCCTATAGTTATATTTATAGCTACCAATAATTAATAGTGCATATACTCACATTTTTATTGGCGTTGAAAATTCATTAATCGAGAATACAGATGTCTGAAAAACATGATAGAACAACAGCAGATCGTTTAGATGCCAGAATGGTGGCCCATATTCTTGGTGGGGCATGGGCTAAAATAGACGATTTAGAGGGTAATACTTGGTTAGAGACATTAAAATATTTTGAATCTTATTTATCAGAATATCCTAAGGAATTACCAAAAGAGATTATTTTAAATTTGGATGGATCGAACAAATTTAGTTTAGCTATAGACATAGAAAAAGAAACATTAAACACGAATAATAGTTGTGAAGATCAAATTAAAAATATTAATAAAAAAATTACTGCGGCTATTAGTAAATTAAAGAGTTCCAAAGATAGCAATTATACGTTAATAATTCCAGGTGGTTGGAGTGGATTACCGGCAGATCTAGAAACTGGAGAAAAACAGCATACTGGTCATGCGATGTATTATTTTATTAAGCCAGATCCAGATAATAAAGGTAAGTTTATTTTTGGGGTGCTTAATGCTGGTTCAGGATTAGAGTATCATAGTAAAAAAACTACTGCTGGTGGAAAAACAATTTATTTACCAAGCGTAGAGTGGGGTAATTTAACCGAAGAACAAGTTGCTGATCCTAAAATGTTAGAGCAATTAATGAAATTAAAAATTGATCCACTAAGATATACCAAAGGACATACTAAAGACGAAAAGCGACCATGCTATAGTGCAGGTGATATTTATTCAATACTTAATAAGTCTTTAGGTCATATACAGCATAAAGCATCACAAATAGAAGATTATATAACTCCGCAACGAATTGGTAATTGTACTTGGAAATCATTAATGATGACAGTACGTAAGTCTTTAGATCAAAAACAGTATAAAAGATTTCTTAATGATTTAAAATTTAATACTCTAGAAACTTTATATAGGAATTTATCAACTCAACCTGTTCGATATGATGAGAAACATCATTTGTTAATGATCAAAGCTTTACTGTATGGTGCTCAAAAAATGGCTAAAACTTTAGAGAAAAGGAAAGAAATTTTTACAGAACAAGAACTTAAAGATAAAACCAGTCAAGCTCAAAAATTATTAAAACAGGCTAAAGAATTACAAAAAGATTATTTAAAGAAGCATCCAGGAAAATTAACCGAACAAAACTTACCTAATAGTTTAAGAAATTTAAAGGTAGATGTTACGCCATCATCTAGAGAGGAAAAAATTAAAAAGATTGTAGAAAGTAAAATATCTTCATTAAGCACTATAGGACAGCAACAAAAAATTAAAACAAAGCCTATTGTTATACCAAAATCTTATAATCCTGATTCAAGTAAGGCCCCACCTACAGTAGAAGAATTTATAGATAATTTAAAAAAATGTTTAAAATATGCAAATCAGATTAAAACCAATCAAGCATTAAGGTCGTTTTTAACGCACAATGTATTTAATTGTTTACCGGTTCCACCGAAATTTTGGTCTAACTTTAAAGAAGCTACGCAAATGCTTGATTGTTTAAATGTTTTGGATGATTTGAGTTCATTATATGTAAGCGTTGTATATAAAGATTCTCCGCCTTTACCGGAACATAAATATAACAGTGCTAAAGTGTTTAGTATTGGGAAATTTTTAACTCAACAATATGCAAAAAGTACTAGTAGTTTACAGGACGTTATAAAAGAAGATACTTTTTCTTTACCGCTTGATTTAAAAGAATCTTTGTCTAAAGGTGTTGAATCCTTAGATCCTTACTTTATGGCCGAGTGGGACAAATTAACAAAAGCAGAAAAATTTGATTTTAGGAGAAGTATTTATGAAAATAAACCAAGTGAAACTATAGATCGTGAGCAACTTACTAGTTCTTCGGAATTTAAATTATATATGCATTTATCAGAAGATAGTAAAAAAGAATCTACTGATACAGAAAAAATACAAGGTGTCCTCGCGTTAATGAATTATCGTCGATATAATCGAGAAAGTTATGAGCTATTTCTAGATAAGTCATGGACAGATATGCCGTGGACAGCCTTAAGTTTAGAACAAAAAACATTACTTAAATGTGTTAGGGTAATGCAAAATTTTAGTAAAAGAAATATTTATTTAGCAAAAGAAAATGTTAATAATTATTTATTAAATTTGGCGATGATACCATATGAAGGTTATGCTAAATTTAGCATTGGTGTTTATGGAGATGCAAGTCTAAATACAAAAGATTTTTACAAAAAATTGTATAACCAATTACCAGAACCATATCTGTCTGCATTAGAAAATCATGATAAAATTAGTACGCAAAGTGATTTTTTATTAAACTCAAACAAAGAAGTAGCAACTAGTGAAATATATAATATAAAATTAATTAGTAATGCACCATGGCAATCTGACGCTCAACCAACAAAACTTATGTTATTATTAGATTATTTTGAGAGTTTGCCGGATAATAAACAAAATGATCCTAATCTATTAGAGTTTTTTAAGCAAATATCTATTTTACATATCGATAGTTCAATAAAACAATTAGAACAACATCCATTATTAGCTGATAGATTAATAAATTTTTTTAATAAAGAATTTAATAACATTTCTAGCAATTTATCTGGATTGGAAAATCCTAGTGAATATATAAATCGTTATCTTTGTTTCCAAAGAATTGTTCATAAAATGTACTCTGTTTTAAGAGAACGCCGAGGGAAAATTGCATTAACTACAACAGAACAGCATCTTTATACGGAATTTGAAAAAAGTTTAGTAAATACTAGAGAGCAGTTAATTAATTGGTGTAACAAATCTAATTCAGAACTAGATAATGGTCAGATGGCTGTTTATGGGCTAGCTAGTTTTGGCCATTTACAAGCGTCTCACGATCGATTGAGTGATGATGATTTAAAGAAAGCTGTAATTTTTTCTACCAAGGTAGGAATTTATGGTTTTGGTAAACAGAGTGAACGATATGATTTATTCTTAAAAAAAGATCTTTATGATGTTAGATTAAAGATTGCAGAACAAATAGAGAGCTGTAGCCCAGCTTTAAAACAAGAATTACTAGCTTTATGTTTACAAACTGGATTTAAAGCTAATGGTATGGAATTAAATATAGATGGTAAATCTTGGCAAGAAAGTGATCCATATTATTTTATTTATAATGCTAATAATGATTTAATCCAAATTAATTTAACGGAAGGGATTATATTAATTAACGGCAAACAATTGATTGTTAATAATATTCCTAATGATTTAGCTCATTCCTTATCATATAAAAAAATATTTGGCGAAGAATCGATAGAGGTAATATATCAAAATGATAGCTTTATTCCACAAAAAAAATCTTTACGCAATTTAATAATAAAAAAGGATCCTGCTGTTTCTGCGGAACCCAATATTTTTTGGATGCCACCACAATCTTTACATATTGACGATCAAGCAGCAACTTACGTATTATTGCAAGATTTAGAAAAATTACAGTTACCTACTTCGCTATCCAAAGGAGATTTTACTTATTGGGCTAAGGTAACCAATGATCCTAAAAAATATAAAATTTTAATTGCACCAAAAAATTGCGGCAAAGAACCGCAACCTTTTTTAGAAATACTATCAGATGGAAGAATAGTTAAGTTAACAGATGATAAGTTATCGTTAAGCGTTACTAGTAATGTTAATGATATTTTAAAATTTGTTGAAAATTTAGGTTGTCATGTTGATGATGTATTAACTTGGCAAGATAATACCGGCAATATTTCTAAGATAGAAATTCCTCTTGGTGATGAACAAGGCAATTGGTTATCTTTTGATCGTAAAGAAGAGAATGGCATTACTCGTTGGTATTGGAGCCAAGATCCTAATTATTATATAAGTGAAGAACAAGTTTTAGGAGGTAGACCGTCTATAACTAATTTTGTGTTATTAGAAAATAAAGATGGTAAACAAAAAGCATTATTTGCCAATATTAAAGAATCCGATAGTATTGGTAAAAAAACTGCCAAAGATCCATCTAAATTAGATACTATATATCCGCCAGCTGGTAAACCACATATTAAATATATAGAAATTGATGTGGAACCATCTTCAGAATTAAAAACTCAAGCAAAATTAATTGAATCATCGAAAATTGGTGATGTATCAAATTTATATATAGTTTATTTAAAACTTATGCAACCAGAGAATGAGCCATCAGATGCTAGTATTTTACTGAATAAGCAACGACCATTAAGGCGTTACACCACTGAAGAATTAGAAATGTTATGGCGAATTATTGATTCTAAAGATGAACAAGCTAGTCTTAATCGAGAATCGATACATCCAGATGCGGTAGTAACTAGAACGTTAGCGTGTTATTTAGTTAAAAGTAATTTAGAAAAATATCCATTTTCTAAAGAAGAAGTAGATAGTTTTGCATCAAAGAATGCAAGATTATATGAGATTATGTTTTACAATTATCAAGCTTTAGTTAATTTACCTAAAGCTAGTGGTCGTGGTAAGTTAAATAATTTTATATCTAAAGAAGAAATTCAAAGAACTTTATGGATAGCAGGCAAAAATAGTGATAAAAAATTTGTAAAATTGGAACCCCCCTTAGTTAGCCCGAAAAGTTTATTAGAACAATATCAAATTACTGAACAAGATTTAAAATCCTTATCATCATTGTTAGCATCGGAACAATTATTATTATCTCAAAAAGAACAAGAGATTTGTAAAAACATAAATGATATATCAGGCTTAGATGCACCCAAACGAGATAAATTACAACGTAAACGCATTGCTGGTAAAAAATACGATTTAACTATTGATGATGCAGTTTATTTATATTTAAAACAAAATGCATCCTTGTGGGAAAAACATACTGGGTTAGATGTTAAGTCTGGGTTAGAAAAAATTCATGGAATTCAAGATCAAATTATTAACTATTTATTATTAAAGGTTAAAATTCAAGAGGAACAGCGGATTTTAGCTATTCAAACTCAAATGGATCAACTAGATCCATCTTCAGAGGATTATAAAGCTTTGGAACAACAAAAAAATGCTCTTTTAAACACCAAACGTAGTTATGATCCTATAAAACACCCAGCATTTTTAATTTATGAAGCAATTGCTAATATTACGTTGCGGCCAGAACAAATCAATAAATTTAAACAATTATTAACGGATACTGGTGAACATGTCGAGCAACAATTAGAAATAATTATGGGCATGGGTAAATCCAAAGTACTTAGCCCACTATTATCTCATGCTAAAGCAGATGGTGAACATTTATCGATGTTAGTATTAACCGATCCGTTATATAGTTCTGGTTCCCAAGATATGCAAAAATCATTAGGGTTATTAGGGACTAAAACTGAAACTATTGAATATTCTCGGCAAACAAGTTCTTTAGCTAAACTGCAACAATTACAAGCTCAAATTAAGCGAGCAATAGAAGAAGGTACAGTTTGTACTGCTAGAGTAAAAGATTTACAAACTATCGGTGCTATGCCAGAAGTATTATTAGAAGAGATCTACCAAAGCAAAAAGTCTGGTACTTATACTTATGAATTACAACGAGAACAAGAAGAAAAAATAAGAATATTATTAGACATTAATAAAACCTTAAAAGAAAAAGGATTATTTACCTTAGATGAATTAGATACTCAATTATATTCACGACAACAATTAAATTTACCAATTGGTGGGGATAAGTCTATACCTGTAATTGGGACTACAGTTGCAACAAAATTATTTTTGATGTTGATTTCTGAAGATTTTAATGGTGTACCGATAAAAGATTGGTTATTAAATAATAATCAAACTTTTTTATCACCAGAAGATTTTGAAGCTAAAATAAAACCTCGGTTAGCTGAAAAAATATTTGCCACATTAAATTTAGAAACAATTACAGGAATTGATTTAAAAACTTGCTTTATGGCTTATATGGGGGTTGGGTCAGGAAGTCTTGAGGAAAACAAGAAAAATTCAGAATTATTTTATAATAGTCTAACAAAACTATATAATAGTTCCGAACAATCTGATACAGATTTAGTCAACAAGTTGGCAATGTATCGAATGCAATTAGCAGATGGTAAATTACAAGAATCATTAAGTAAATGTGCTAATGCTCAATTTGGTCGTTCTAAGTTGCAACCTGAACTGGAAATAGTGATTCCATATGCAGCGAGTAATCAACCTAAAGAATCATCTAAAGCAGAGTGTGCTTTTTTTAAAGATTCATGGGAAACAGTTAACAAAACTTTGATTTATTATATTTCTTCAAAATGGCAAGATTTAAATCAAACTAAGAATTTTGTAATATTTTTACGTAATAGTGTTGATCTAAAAAATAATGCATCAATAGCAAATATTTTTGGAACAGAAATTTATACATTATTAATTAGTGAACAATGGAATACTTCTAGTACTTTAACGAGAATCATGAATAAAATAGAAGAACAACGTCAGGCAGGCAATGTTGAATTATTAACATTACTGTTTAATTATTTAGAGGAATCAGTTTTCCCAGAACAAATAAAATCTTACGATATACAAGCAAATAGTACAGCATATGATTTTGCGGCTATTCCAAAGAAATTAAATGGTTATTCTGGAACTAGACGTGGCGAAAAAACTTGGCATGATCGTTTAAAACGTGATGAATTACAGGGAGTAGAAGACAATATTCACCAAAAATTGCTTAATCAAGATAACCCTAATCATTGTTTTAGCGATATAACAACTCGTGATCCAGCAGCTTTAATGCAACATTTGTCATCTTTACAAGATTTAAAAAATTATAGTAGTTTTATAGATGCTGGTGCCCTATTCAAAGAATTATCAAATTTAGAAATAGCTAAATTATTATTAGAAAAATTACCCAATCGAGAAGCTATAGCTTTTTATTATGAAGTGAGCCCAGGAGTAACAAAATTAGCTTTAATTAAGAAAGATGCTTTAGAACAACCAATTATAGTAGATGGTAGCGGCCCAGAACAAATTGCCAAAGCTTTAAATTGTTCGGTTAAAGAGTTAGAAACTAAATTGTTTAATTTTTATGATCAAGCTCATATTGTTGGATCAGATTTACCGAATCCACCTAAAGGTCGAGCATTTATGACTTTTAGTGAACAGTTAGGTAAAGATTTAATGAATCAAGGAATCATGCGAATGCGTAAGTTTATGGAGCAAGATGGTCAGCATGTAGATTTTTTAGTTACTGGAGAAATTAAGCAAATCATTTTACAGCATTTAAAAATTGCTGATTCTGAATTAACGTTAAAACATTTAATAGATCATGCTAAATTGGTACAAGATGATCAAGAAAAACAAGATTATTATAATGCGTTACATCAAAAACTGCAGCATGAAATTAAAAATTATTTAACAACGAAAATTAGAAAATTTTTAAGCAATAACCAGCATGATCCGGCATTAGAGTTATATAAAAGAACTCGAGAGTTTTTGTTGTTTCTCGAGGGTGACGATCTTTTTAGTAAATATGGTAGAACTGTTGAACTAATAACGCCTAAAGCGGCTTTAGCTAATAAAGTTAAAATTTTAAAAGATAAATTAGATCAGTTAAAACTTGGTTTTGATGATTCCGAATTAGGAGCATTAAAAACGAATTTAGATAAAATAATTGATGTAGAAGATACAGCATTGCCTGAAAAAATTGCTTCAAATACTTCGTCTGATGGTGGAGAAGTGGAAGTATCAGCGGAACAACAAGCGGAACAACAACAAGAACAGCAGCAAGAACAACAACATGTTTATAACTTAACTCCATCCAAAAACGTTGTTTTAGGAATACCAGAAGAACAAGGTTCTTACCTGCAATATTTACAAAATATTAAGTTTGACAAGGTTAGATCATTAAAAGAGATTTTATCAGAAAAAATAACTTTAGAAAAAGAAAAAAGTTCTAAGGCTAATAAAAAATGGCAAGCTTACAGTGATATGGTAGTTAATAATGGTATTGGTTATTCAGAGGATGCATTACGTGTATTTAACGAGATAGATCCAATTAAAGGTGCTCTTACTAAATACCAAAAACCTATTCATCAGGTACTAATTGTAGAGGAAACAATAGAAGGTAAGAAGGAATTAAAAGTAATTGTTTTGTCAGCTCAAGAAAGTGCAAATTTTGCTATATCACTTAGTCGTGCCAGAGAAGAAGCTAAGTCTAAAGGTAAAACTTCAGTATTACAAGATCGTAAAATGTGGTTGGTTAGTCCAAATGGAGAAGCTTTAGATGGTACGGATAAATGGGTTAATCCGTTTAAACCGGAAAATACTTCTCTACAAACAAAACCATTTATGGAATTATTATTACAAACATTAGTACTGCAGAAAAATACTAAATTTTTAGCGGAGTTATTAAAACAACCACAATTAAGAGCTATGGTTAACGATTGGTTTGTAGCCAATAAAGATAACCTTGAAGAAATATTTGGTAAAGAAAAGTTTAAAGAATTAGAAAAAATAACAGCAAAGCATAAACCGCCATCTAATATAGAAGAAGATGATGGCATCGAAAAGGGAAATAAAGCTTTTCAGGTAGATCAACTTTTAAAACAATTGCCTACTGAAGGTACTCCAGAGGTATTAGATGCGGTAAAAGATGGTCCTTTAGGCGATGATGCGCCAGATGTTATACCAAGTAAGGTATCAGTTGGTGCATCAAATGTTGTGCCAAGTAATATCCCAGACAGATATAGATCAAAAATCGAATCTGGTCAACCACTGTTAAAACCAAATATAAAAGTAGTAGCATCAACATCAGGACAAAAAAGAGGATCAGCACAAACATCTGTACCACTAGATTCATCATCAAATAGTACAGCAGTAACTTTTACTTACCAAAGTAGCAAAGTAGAGCCAAAAACAAAAGCACCAATACCAAAGGCACCAGAACCTTCGGCTGTAAAGCCTCTTACAATGTTAAGAGATAGAGATCGTGAAGATATAAGTGAAAAATATAGAAAGCATTTTGAAAGTAAAAACTTTGTAGATACTAAATATACTATGGTATATCCTAATAATGGTAATGATCATACTATTGGTAAAATAACATCTACTAAAAAAGATAAGAAGTTATTAGCAACTGTTAGACAAAATTATATAGAATGCCCAGTAACTTCAGTAAACAATGGTAAATTAAGTACAGTTCAGCAAAATATATTTGTAGCATTTTTAGAAATAGCAGCGGCTAAGAAAACAGAGAAGGATAAAGACAAGATATTAACTATGGAAGCTAATAATTTTAGTCCAAGTGATTTAACTATGTTTTTAAACTTACTTAAAAGTCATCAACCTAAAATACTTGTTAATATAAAATTACCAGAACCAATAACTAAATGTGTGTATGGGGCTAATAAACAATATAAACCAAATGAATATAAAATAGCCCAAAAATTAATAGAAGAATATAATAACTCACTTATAACCACCACAACTCTCCATAAATCGTCTAGAGGTGCCTAGAATTTGACATTAAAGCATAAAAAGCTTAACCTGAGGGCTTTAATTTTGGGGCGTCGCCAAGCGGTAAGGCACAGGGTTTTGATCCCTGCATACCTAGGTTCGAATCCTAGCGCCCCAGCCAAATTGTTTTAGAGTATTATACTCTCGACTAATGAGTTTTCGGTACTCTAAAAAAATAATGAGCGGTGTCTGAGCCCCATGCTGCTGCTGTTAGTGTTGACGCGCGTAGGGCGAGTTCAGCGAATTATTTTTTTAGAGTAACGAAAACTAATGTGCGATCAGTATATACATTTTATAGTAATAAAAGATTTTTAAGAGGTATTTCTATGTCAGTCGCTAGCTTTGAATTAATCGCTACTAAACGAGTAGTCGCTGGTAAATTAGCCAATCGTCGTTTACGCCAGCTACAAAATCAAATTCCAGCGATTTTGTATGGTGGAAAAGAGCCTAACGAATGTATAAATTTGGATCATAATAAGCTATTACAAGCTACCGAACATGAAAAATTTTACTCTCAAATTTTAACTTTAATTATAGATGGCTATAAGCAAAAAGTAGTATTAAAAGATTTACAGCGTCATCCGTTTAAACCAAAAATTTTACATTTAGACTTTCAACGAGTAAAAGAAACTGATGTTCTTACTATGCATGTGCCATTGCACTTTATTGGTGTAGAAAAGTGTCCAGGTGTAAAACTTGGTGGAATTGTTATCCATAATACCAACGACGTGGAAGTACGTTGCCAAGCACAATTTTTACCAGAATTTATAGAAGTAGATTTGTCTAAAGTAGAGCTTGGTCAGATTATACATTTATCGGATCTAAAGTTACCATCTAATGTAGAAATACCAGTCCTATTACACAAAACTGCTGCCACTGATAAAAGCGTAGATATGCCAGTTGTTAGTGTACAAATACCAAAAGTTGTTGTTGAAGAGCCAATAGCTACAGAGGCGGCTACTCTTACTACGGAAGATAAGGATAGTAAAGAAAAAGATAGTAAAGATGGCAAAGACAGTAAAGACGGTAGTAAAGATGGTGGCAAAGATAAATCTAAAGCAGCTGCTTCTCCGGAAAAAAAAGATAAAAAGTGATCTTAAGTGACATTAATAGTTGGTCTTGGTAATCCTGGAACAAATTATGTTAACACTAGGCACAATCTTGGTGCGAAGTGGGTTACTAAGTTATGTCAAAATTACAATGTTTCTTTACAATCTAATACCAAATTAAGTGCTAAAATTGCTAGTATTGAATCTGGAGTTTATTGCATGATCCCAAACTCATATATGAATCATAGTGGGTTTCCTATACAAAAAGTTCTTCAATACTATAAACTTTCTGTGGCAAATCTTTTAGTAGTACATGATGATTTAGATTTAATGCCTGGCGAGATTAGAGTAAAATTATTTGGTGGGCATGGCGGGCATAATGGTTTGAGGCATATTATAGAGCAATTACAAAGTAATAATTTTAAACGATTACGTATTGGTATTGGGCATCCTAGAATAAGAGAACAAGTTACAGATTATGTATTAGATGTTCCTAATAAATCCGAGCAATTAAGTATAAATACGGCTATAGAACATAGTTGGCAAGTTGTGCCTGATCTATTAGCTGCTAATTGGCAAAAAGCTATGCAGTTTTTACATACGGAGAATACAAATGGGGTTTAAATGTGGCATTGTAGGGTTACCAAATGTTGGTAAATCTACATTATTTAATGCTTTAACTCATTCTAGTGTTGCAGCTCAAAATTATCCATTTTGTACTATTGAACCAAATTTGGGTTTAGTTACAGTGCCAGATCCTAGGTTAGATGTTTTAGCTAAAATTGTTCAACCAGAAAGGGTGTTGCCGACTACGGTTGAATTTGTAGATATTGCTGGGTTAGTAAAAGGAGCAGCGACTGGAGAAGGGCTGGGTAATAAATTTTTATCTCATATTCGCGAAGTAGATGCGATGTTACATTTAGTGCGTTGTTTCGAAGATCCAGATATTCTCCACGTTGCAGGTAAAATTGATCCATTGTCTGATCTAGAAGTAATAAAAACCGAATTATTATTAGCTGATCTAGAAACTGTTGATAAAGCTTTACATAAAGCTCAAAAAGCTAATAAAAGTGGAGATAAACAAACAAAGGCTAATTTAGAATTTTTAAATGATCTAAAAAATCATTTAAATAATGGATTAGAGGCGCGTTCTATTAACTGCACTTCTGATTGTATTCCAGTTTTAGATGGTCTCCATTTGCTAACTAAGAAGCCTATTATGTATATAGCTAATGTAAATGAAAAAACTGCAAAAGATCAGCATAATAGTTATTTGCAGAATATTACTAAGCTTGCAGAAAAAAACAAAGTACCTTTAATAACTATTTGTGCGGCCATGGAAGCAGAAATTAGTGTTCTTGATGCAGTTGATCAACAAGAATTTTTAGAAAATTTAGGGTTTCATGAAAGTGGTCTTGCTCGTTTAATTACAGCTGGCTATAAATTATTAAATTTAGAGACTTTTTTTACTGCCGGTAAAAAGGAAGTTCGTGCTTGGACAATAGAGGCTAATGCTACGGCTCCTGTTGCTGCTGGTAAGATCCATAGTGATTTTGAAAAAGGGTTTATCCGAGCAGAAGTTGTAAGTTATAAAGATTTTGTGGAGCAGAATGGTTTGCAAGGTGCTAAAAATGCTGGATTATGGCGTTTGGAAGGGAAAGAATATATTGTACAAGATGGCGATGTAATGTTATTTAGGTTTAATGTTTAAATAAGGAATGTGTGCGTTCCTAAGGGAAAATATGGCAGAAATAAAAACAATCAAAACAGATGTAGTAGTTATTGGTGCTGGTATTGCTGGGCTATGGTTAGCCAATATATTAAAAAATAATGGGATAAATTTTGTTTTATTAGAAACCGATGCTATTGGGGCTAATCAAACTATTAATTCTCAGGGTATGTTGCACAGTGGTATTAAATATGCGTTACAAGGCAATGTAACTGGAGATATGAAGGCGATTTCTGATTCGGAAGCATTACACTTATGGGAGCAAGCTTTTCTTGATCAGAGTTCTATTAAATTAACTGAAAATTGTAAATTAATAGATCATCAATATTTATGGTCGAATAATCAATTAACATCAAAACTTGCCAATTTTTTTGTTAGTAATTTATTAAAAAGTAAAGTAGAAAAAGTAGCTCCAGAACATCTGCCAGTACCGTTTATAAATAAACATTTTAATGGTTCTGTTTATAAACTTCATGAAACCGTTTTAAATTTATCAGTTCTGTTACAAGAATTAACCGCTCCTATATACCAATATTGCTTACAGGTAAATAATATTAATTTAGAATTAGAAGTTAATAATAACAAAATAAATAAATTTTTTATTGATGTTAACGGAGAACGATTTTTATTAAATTCTCAACAATATATTTTTACTGCCGGAGAAGGTATTCAAAAAATTTCAAGCCTATTAAAAGACGGGCCTAAAATGCAAGTGCGACCATTACATATGGTTGCAGTTAAAGGTAAATTTTTACCAATGCTCTATGGTCATAATATAGGTTTACAATCGAAGCCAATTATAACCATTAGTAGTCATAAAACCACTCGTGATCAAGTTGTTTGGTATTGCGGTGGACAGATTGCAGAAGATGGGGTTAATAAATCTAGTACGGAACAATTAGCTGCCTTTAAAGAATTGTTAAATTCTATATTTCCATGGCTAGACTTTAATGATCCAGACTATGCTTGGGGTAGTTTTAATATTAATCGTGCTGAACATTTACAACCTAATGGTAAAAAACCAGATAATGCCACTTGGTTTGCATTAAATAATGTTATATTTGCTTGGCCAACAAAATTAGTTTTAGCTCCAGCTATGGCTAATGATATTTTTGGATCTTTGCAAAAGAATTTGTCACTAAATCTACAAGATAAATCTAGTAATGTTAATGTTGATTTTCTTGGAAAATTACCAAAACCAATGATAGCAAAGCCATGGTGGGCGAGTTTATAAGCTTATTCTAAAATTATTTATAGCAAATGCATAGAGGCCAGGTTTTTGGAATTAATGGAGTAGATTTATTTTCTTTAGGTGTATAATGATCATCATGTACAGTTTGTGTTTCATTGTTGCCATAACTAAATAATACTAGTTCTTTCTGATGGCACCACAAACTTTTAAGATTATTGGCAGTATGTAATAGATCTATAATTTCTGGAGAAAAATAACGTAAGTCTTGGCAAATTTGTTTTATAAAATCACTTAATGTGTGAGATAAAAATGTAGTATCTAAAAGAGCATACAAGCTATTTTGATATTTTTCTGCAAGGGTACTATTTCTTATTTTTATTTGTTCCAAAGGTTCTTTATATTTATTTGCAATAACTTCTATAATATCTTTTATTGTATTTAATTGATTAAAGTCTTTAATAATTTCAAATGCTAAATATATAAGTGTTTTTTCGTCTTTGCTTACTTTATTTAAATTTAATTTATTTTGAGCTACATCTACAATAATAGATCCTATATTAAAAAATACAGATAATTCTTTGATTGAAGTACATTTGCAGCCATCTCCAAAAATGATTTGATATAGAGAATAGTAAGCAGTTTTGTTACTTTGATCGTCTGTAGCAGCTTCTATTAATATAGTTGAATATTTTTCTTTTATTGTAGCTAGATTAAAAGTACCATTTTTTAACTCTGCAGCAACTTCATCGTAAATTTTGTTTAGTTGTTCTTCATATTGATCTATTTCTTCTTCGGAGTCTTCGATGTTTAATTCAGATAGTTTAATGTTTTGTAGTTTTTCTATTAATAATATACCTTGATTTATATAAACACTAGTGTGAGCTAAATCACGATATACATGGCCTTTTTTAACAGAGCTCATGTATTGCCAATATTCTAGAAATGAATCAAGTTCCAAAATATCAAACAGTGAGTAATAAGAATTAAATATTTTTAATAGTGTTTGCTCTGTTTCTGTAAAAATATTAGTTATCTCATTACTATCTATTTTAAACTGTTGTAATATTTTTGAGCATTCTAGAGCTGTTGGGTATTCTGCTAATTCTTTCAAAAAAGCAAACATGTCGGGAGATTGTATTCCAGCTATTATTAAACTACCAACGTTTTGTTTACTAAAATAAAGATTAATACTATTACATAGTTCAAAAAATAAATTTCTAGCAAAAATGTATATAGATTCTTCTAAATTTGTCCCATGCAGAGTTGAATTTGGATTTTCTATTTTTATTTGTTTATTAAGTATATCCCATTCTGCTCCAGTATCTAAAGAATGTATTGGTTGTACAATTAAACTGATATTTGTATGTAAATTTTTAGACTTAGCTATTAGTTTTTTTACAATAGATTCTTGTAATAGCGGATTATTATACATTTTTTCGATAGTGCTTAGAATGTCATAAGAGAGTTTATCATCATGATTTTCTAAATTTAGTTCTGTTTCTATAAAATCGAAGAAAGTGTATTTTGATGGCATAAATTATGAAAATCCTTATCTTTGAATTAGCTACCTTGCTAATTTTGTTTGACTTTGTTATTCTAGCATGAAAGAATCAATACAACAATTGAGTGGTTTTCAGAAAAAACATGTTAGTACAACCAAAAGTTTCGGATATGGAACAATTAACTCCGCATAAAGAAGGTGGCATTAAAGAGGTATTGCACATTTCTTACCCATTAATGATTTCTTACTTATCTGGCTATTTAATGTTGTTTATAGATCGATTAATTTTAGCTAGATTTTCTAATGAGGCTATGAATGCAGCTGCAACCATTGGTTTAGTTTGTTATGTATTTGATTATGGATTAATTGGAATTACAGCAATAGTTGAAGTATTTGTAGGTAAATTAAATGGTGCCAGGGATTTTACTCGTATGGGTGAACCAGTATGGCAAGCAATTTGGTTATGTTTATTTAGCTTTTTGTTATGTGTACCTTTAGCATTTTGGGGTTCTAAGTTATTAGTTCCAACTATTTATCAGTCTATCGGTACTAACTATTATTTCATTTCTATGATTAGTTGCCCGTTTTTTGGATTAGCAGCAGCATTAGGAGCCTTTTTTATAGGGCAAGGTAGGGGTTATTTTGTAACAATCGCAGTAATTATCAGTAATGTTATAAATTTGATTTTAGCGTTAATATTAGTATTTGGTTTTTGGATTTTCCCTAGGCTTGGCTTACAGGGAGCTGCAGTTGCTACGTTATTTGCACAAGTTATACAGGTAGTTATATTAGCTGGAATATTTTTTTCTAAACGTAATCGTGCTAAATATGGTTGTGCGATATGGAGGTTCAATTATAAAATATTTAAGAATCTTTTGAATATAGGGTTGCCAAATTCTTTATCCCATGTATTAGAAATATCTGCTTGGGCATTAGTTGCTCAAATGTTAGCTACTGTAAATAATGAACAAGTTACTTTATTTAGTTTAGGACAAAGCTTATTTATTTTGTTTGCTTTTTTTTCCGAAGGGCTACAAAAAGGCGTAATGGCGATTTCTTCTAATTTTATTGGGGCTAAAAAATATCATTTAATTTCTAAAAATTTAATTTCTGCAACATATGTTCATATGGTTTTCTGTTTAATATTATTATTAGCGTTAATGATTAATTCTAATGCAGTTGTAAAAATGTTTTTTCCTTCAGAAGAGTTGGTACATTTGTTTGATTTAGCAAATATTAATTGTTTTTGGGTACTATTATGTTTTACCTTAGAAGGATTAGCGTGGATTAGAAGTGCTATACTAACCTCTGTTGGAGATGTTAAGTTTATTATGGTTGTTAATGTAATTAGTGTTGTGGTGTTTGCAGTATTGCCAATCTACGTGTTAATAATAAGAACTAACGGTGCTTTAATGATTTCTAGTTGGCAGTTAATTTGTATGTCATCAATGATAAATTTTTTAATTTTTTCTTATAGATCTAAAAGAAAAATTGCTGGCATTCCAGAACGTGGTTATTGTACATAATTTTTGATCATAAGAGGACATACTTTGGGTTTTTCTAGAATAAAATCATCTTCTTCTATTTCATAATCATCATTGTTTTTATAACTAAATAAAACCAGTTCTTTTTGATGGCGCCACAAACTCTTAATATTAAGCGCATTATGTAATAGATCTATAAATTCTGAAGAAAACCCAAACCATTCTTGTTGGAGATATTGTTGTATAATATATTTATATGTTAAAGGAAAATGTTTAGTATCCAAAATAGTATATAAACTACTTTGATATTTTGCTGCAAGAGTACTGTTTCTTATTCTTATTTCTTCCAAAAGTGGTCTATGTTTGTTTATAATAGTTTCAATCTTATTTATATTTGATAAGGATAAATTATTACATTCGATGGCGATATCAAATGCCAAGTATATAAGTGTTTTTTCGTCTTCACTTACTTTATTTAAGCTTAATTTATTTTGTGCTACATCAATAATTATGGACTCTATTTCAAAAATGAAAGAAAATTCTTTAATTATTGCATGTCGGTTACCTTCTTTAAAAATTATTTGATATAATAAATAATAATTATTTTTATTATCTTCATCATAAGAAGCAGCATCTATTAATGTTGATGAATATTTTTTTTTAACTATAGTTATATCGAAAGTACCGTGTTTTAATTCTGTAATTATTTCATCATAAATTTTATTGAGTTGTTTTTCATGTTTATCATCTTCTTCAAATGTTAATTCAGATAATGTTGAGTTTGATAGTTTTTCGTTTAAAACTACACTATCTTTTCTATAAAAACCACTATGGGTTAAATAGTTATATGCAGAAGAGTTGTTATTATAGCTAACGTAGAGCCAATACTGACGAAATGAATCAATTTCGAGTGTCGAAGAGTATAAAGAAAATATTTTTAGTATTTTTTGTTCAAACCCTATTGAAGAATTAATTACTTTTTTACTATCAGCTGCTATATGCCATATTATTTGGAAGTGTTCTAGTGCTGTTTGATATTCTGCTAATTCGTTTAAAAAGGCAGATAGATCTGGAGATTGCATGCCAATTACACTTAAACTTAAGCAGTTTTGATAAGTAAAGTATTTGTTAACACTGTTACATAATTCCCACATTAAATTGTCAACAAATGTATATATTGTTTTTTCTAGGTTTCTAGACTGCAATTGTGAATTTGGTAACTCTATTTTTATTTGGTTACAAGATGGATCCCATACTGCTGCAGTATCTAAGGTGCTACATGGTTGAACAATCAAATTGATTTTTGTATGTAGCTCCTTAGATTTGTTCATTAATTTTTTTATTGCTGATTCTTGCAATAACGAATTACGGTACATATTTTCGATGGTAGTTAGAATTTCATAAGAAAGTTTATGGTCGGGATTTTCTAGATCTAACTCTGTTTTTATAAAATCAAAAAAAATATATTTTGATGAGTGATTATTATCATTTATCATAGTTAAATTATTAGTATGTTAAATTTTTGAAAGTTCTACCTTAGTGAGTAGTTATCATTTTTGTTCAAATCTCCATACTGATATTGAAATATACTAAGTGCTACAAGAGATGCAGTTTCAGTACGTAATACCCTAGGACCAATATTTATAGGTAGATATTGATTTTGTACTGCTAGTTCCATTTCTTTATTGCTAAAACCTCCTTCTGGTCCAATTAATAAAATAATTTCTTTTGCAAGATCCATTTGTAGTTTTTGACCATCTTTTAAAAATTTAATAGTTGGAGATAAAATAAATTTATTGAAAAAATTATTTTTTATAAAATCATTAAAAACTAAAGCAGGATTAACTTTAGGAATAATATTACGTCCACATTGGCAACAAGCATTAATTGCAATTGATTGCCAGTGATCTATTTTTTTTGTTATTTGATTAGTAGCAATTTTTACTATGGTTCTTTCAGTAATAATTGGGGTAACTTGATGTACTCCTAACTCAACTGCTTTTTGAATAATCAAATCCATGTTGTCATTTTTAGCAATAGCTTGTACCAAATGAATTTTAAGCGGTGACTCTAAATTGTTTGTGGTAGCTTTTAAGATTTCTATTTCAATTAATTTATTGTTTTTTTTGTTTTTAAAAATTTTTAGTTCAGTAATTTTGGCGGTAAATTCTGTATTAGTGTTGTTAAAAATAGTAATTATAGAACCGATTGGCAATTTTAATACCGAAATAATTTTATGACTATTTTCTTCACTTAAAATAACTTTATGATTTATGGTAATAGATTGTTGTTCAAAAAATCTAGAAGACATTGTTAATTTTTTCCCAGGTAAAATCTGGTTCATTTCTACCAAAATGTCCATAAACTGCAGTTTTAGTATAAATGGGTCTAGCTAAATTTAGATCAGCAATAATTTTTGCTGGTCGTAAATCAAAATTTTGGATTATTAATTTTTTAATCTTTTCATCAGAGATTTTACCAGTGCCAAAGGAGTCTACATTAATTGCTAAAGGTTGGGAGCGACCAATAGCATAACAAATTTGTACCTCAAGACGAGATGCTAATTTTTTTGCTACAAGATTTTTTGCAATAAATCTGGCAACTAAAGCTCCGCTTCTATCTACTTTGGAAGGATCTTTTCCAGAAAAGGCTCCACCTCCATGACGCGCCATACCACCATATGTATCAACCATTATTTTTCTACCAGTTAAACCACAATCTGCAATTGGACCACCAATGGTAAATTTTTTACTTGGGTTAATTAAAAATTTAGTGGTTTTATGTAAAAATTTTTTTGGTAAAACAGGTAGTATTATGTTTTCCATTATTGATTCTTGTAATTTTTTATAAGAAATATCTGGTGTATGTTGGGTAGAAAATATTACATTATTTATAAGAATAGGCGTAAAATTTTCGTATAAAAAAGTAATTTGGCATTTGGCATCTGGCATTAACCATGATAAAGTTCCATTTTTTCTAAGTTTGGCTTGTCTTTTCATTAGTAAGTGAGCGTAAAAAATAGGAGCCGGCATAAGAACAGGTGTTTCATCACAAGCAAAACCAAACATTATTCCTTGATCCCCTGCTCCTTGTTCGTAAGCTTTTTTTTGTTTTACATTATTAGTAATTTCTATAGATTGTTTACTTAATGCATGCAAAATAGCACAAGAATTTCCATTAAATGTAGCTAAATCGTTGGAATAACCAACATTATTTATGGTGTTTCGTATAGCCTGTTCTAAGACTAATAGATCAATAGTATGATTAGTTTTTATTTCTCCACCGATTAATACTAATCCAGTTTTTACTAAGGCCTCACATGCTACTTTAGCGAAAGGATCTTTTTGTAGAATAGTATCTAGTACAGTATCAGAGATTTGATCTGCCAATTTGTCTGGGTGTCCTTCGGACACTGATTCAGAAGTAAATAATTGTCTTTTGGTCATATATTTCAATTTTAGCTTAAATTAATAAAATAGTATTTACTAGACTTGTTTGCATGTAGATTTATGTTATATTGGAGATTAATTAAATTTAATTGTAAATATGGTTTGTGGTATTTAGATATTCTTAAAAAAGGCGTAATTACACAATGAGTAATATAACAATAAAACCTTGGTTTGCAGTTGTGGTAGCAGGTGTTGTTTCTTTAGGAGTAGCACTTAGCGGCTTTTTTATTGGTCGTTCTATCGAAAAATTTAAGACCAGTGATCGTGCTATTGTAGTAAAAGGTTTTTCAGAACGGGAAGTTAAATCTGATCTGGGTGAGCTGATATTAACTTTTAAAAATCCAGGTAATGATTTGGTCGAAATACAAAATAAAAATGACCAAGATATAAAAGCGGTGTTGATTTTTTTAAAATCTAAAGGTTTTAAAGACGAGGAAGTAACCATGGATGGAACAGAGCTTTTTGATCGTCAAACTAGAGAATATGGAGAACAAGAAAAAAGTGAATATCGGTATATATTAACTAGTAGAATAAAAGTTGCTACCAAACAAGTAGATGTTTTTAAAGATATTTCTAACCAAACGGCCGAACTGATCAAACAACAAGTGAATATTAGTTCCAGGGTTCGTTATTTTTTTACCAGTTTTGCTGATTTGCGAACAGAAATGATTGCTGAAGCAACAAAAAGTGCTAGACAAGCCGCTTTACAATTTGCCAAAGATTCAGGATCAAGAGTAGGCGAGATTCGGAACGCTACTCAAGGGGCTTTTAGCATTACCAGTCCTAACGAAGAATACAATGAAATTGGCAGTCTTCATAAAAAAATTCGAGTGGTAACAACAGTAACATTTAACTTGGTTAATTAATAATCTTAGCCGTAACCATTTACGTGGTGCTATTTTAATCCGCCTTTCGTCATTGCGAGCAGACGAAGTCTGGACAGCAATCCAGGAATTGGCCTGGATTCCTCGACGACTTTCGTCGTCTCGGAATGACGACGTGAACGTTTACTTTTAGCTTAAATTAATAAAATAGTACTTAAAGATATTGTTAGAATCCCTATCCATATACTAAAAGTTTGTGGTATTTCAGAAAAAACCAGATAACTAAAAACAGAATTAAAAATTATTTTAGTAATTCCATATGGCATTAATAAAGTTATTTCTGCAGTTTCTAAAGCTTTATTAAAAGAAAAGTGTGCTATGGCTCCGAAGATCCCTAAAGCTAATAGTGGTAAAAAATTAGATAGTATTGGCATGGTCCAGGAATTATTTAATACAGCTAAAATTAGACTAAAAGGAGCAGTTAATAACAATAAATAAATAGTAGTAAGTTTGGGACATTCTTTAAATGAAAATAATTTTTTAGTAATTAAATTATCTGCAGAAAATATTAAAGCAGCGCAAATAGGAAAAATTGCTACCCAATTTAGTAATCCTAAGTTTATTGCTAAATCTGGTCTGGTAATTAAAAATCCGCCGGTTAAACTTAAAAAAATGGCAAGGTGTCTTTTAAAAGAAATTTTTTCTTTTAGTAAAATTGCAGCTCCAATCATAGTCAATATGGGAGAAATACAGCCAATTGCTACAACTTGAGGTACTGGCATTTTAGAAAAACTAAAATATAACAAAAAAATTCCAAGAATGGCTACAATAATTCTAGTTAGATGTAATTTATAGTATTTAGAATTAATTAATGCCTTTAGTACATTAATGCTTTTTAAATCTTTAAAGATAAATGGTAATAATAAAATAGTACCAATTAAATTTTGGAAAAACATAATTACAAATGTAGGTAGCTTTTGTTCAATGGGTAAGCTAGAGCCAGATAAATAGCGAACCATAATATTGACGAAGGCAAAAGAAACACATGATAGTACCTTCCAAAAAATACCTTCCAAAAGTCTAGGATCTATATTTTTAGTTAGATTTATTGATGTTTTTGTAATTACTCTAAACATAATTAGCTATATAGTAGTAATAATGGCAATTTAATGAATACCCAGATAAAATATTAACATGAATAATAAATTAAATAAAAAAAAATTAGCAACCGCGCTTAGATTTTTAAGTGTAGATACGATACAGTTAGCTAATAGTGGTCATCCAGGTATGCCTTTAGGTATGGCAGATCTTGCAGAGGTTCTATGGAATGATTTTTTAAGCCATAACCCAAACAACCCTAGTTGGTTTAATCGGGATCGATTTTTATTATCTAATGGTCATGGGTGCGTATTACAGTATGCATTATTGCATTTAACCGGTTACGACTTAACCATAGAAGATTTGCGACAATTTCGGAAATTATACTCCAAAACTCCAGGACACCCAGAATATAACCTAACCCCTGGAGTCGAAGCAACTACTGGACCACTAGGACAAGGGATTGGAATGGCTGTAGGGATGGCATTAGCCGAAAAATTATTAGCACAAACATTTAATCGTAAAAATTTTAATATTATTGATCATTATACCTATTGTTTTGCTGGCGATGGTTGTTTAATGGAAGGAATATCTCACGAAGTATGCTCTTTAGCTGGTACTTTAGGTTTAAATAAATTAATTTTATTTTGGGATAATAATGGTGTATCTATAGATGGTAAAACTGATAATTGGTTTACTGAAAATGTTGCAGCAAGATTTTTAGCTTATAATTGGCATGTAATTGATAATATAGATGGACACGATCCAGATGCTATAACAACTGCTATAAAATCTGCTAAATTACAAAACACTAAGCCTAGTTTATTATGTTGTAAAACAACTATTGGATCTGGTTCACCAAATTTAGCTGGTAGCGAAAAATCTCATGGTGCTCCATTGGGAGAAAAAGAAATTTTAGCTATGAGAGAAAATTTAGGGTGGCAGTACGAGCCTTTTTTTATACCTAAAGATATTTATGAAGCATGGGATTTTAAAAATAAAGGTAGCGAGCAAAATGCTAAGTGGGATAAATTGTTGCAACTCTATAGCGTACAACACCCAGATTTAGCAATTGAATTACAGCGGCGTATAGAACAAAAATTACCAGATCAGTTTAATAGCATTATAGAAAATTTATTGCTTAATGCTGTAAATAATCCAAGCAATATAGCTACCAGACAAGCATCCAAGATAGTTTTAAATGAATTGTATAAACAATTACCAGAGTTATTTGGTGGATCTGCCGATTTATCGCATTCTACTTTAACTTTTCCTGATAATGCAGTAGCTTTTAATGTTTCTGAACATAAAATATTTAATTATATTAGTTATGGTGTAAGAGAATTTGGGATGTTTGCTATTATGAATGGTATGGCGTTACATCGAGGATTTATACCATATGGTGGAACATTTTTAGTATTTTCTGATTATGGTAAAAATGCTATAAGACTAAGTGCCTTAATGCAACAAAAAGTAATTTATGTTTTTAGCCACGATTCTATAGGGGTGGGAGAAGATGGACCAACCCATCAACCAATAGAACATTTGTCTATGTTACGTACAATTCCAAATATATCTGTATGGCGACCTTGTGATATGGTAGAAACTATTGTTGCTTGGCAAGAGGCTATTTTGTCTGAAAAAATTAATACTACTTGTATAATATTATCTAGACAATACCTTGTACAGCAATATAGAACCGATAATCAGATCCGTAACATAAAAAGAGGTGGGTATATTTTGTATACGCCAGAGGGTAATTTGCCGCTACAAGCAATTATTATAGCTACTGGTTCAGAAGTAGAATTAGCAGTACAAGTGGCAAAAGAATTATCTAAAGAATATAGAGTTAGAGTAGTTTCTATGCCAAATATGAATGTTTTTTTAGAACAAAATCAAGATTATCAAGAAAGTGTGTTACCAAGTAATGTTTTAGCTCGAGTTGCAGTAGAAGCTGGAAATACTTTTATATGGCATAAATTTGTTGGATTAAATGGTAAAGTAATAGGGATAGATCAATTTGGATTTTCAGCACCACAAAATCAAATATATAAAGAATTTAATATTACAGTAGATGCTATTAAAATGGCGGTTTTATCTTACAAGATCAATAGCGGTTCCGTCAAAACTCAGCCATGAGATATAATATGTGGAACTTGAGAAGCATTTTTTGTACTATATTTTGTATAAAAAAGCACAAAATGGCTAAGTTTTGACAGAACCTAAAGAAGGAGTAAAAATTATGGACCCTACTCGACCAATTAAACTGGCAATTAATGGCTATGGACGCATTGGTAGAAATATTTTACGTGCTTTATACGAAACTACTAAAAACAGCTTACAACAATTAAAAATAGTTGCTATTAATGATTTAGGTGATGCTAAAATTAATGCTCATTTAACAGAATATGATTCTACTCATGGTAAAGCAAAATTTTCAGTAAGTTGCGATAATGATTCTTTAATTATTAATCAAGATCTTAAAAATAAAATAAAAATTTTATCTATTAAAAATCCTGAAGAGTTACCTTGGAAAGATTTAGGCGTGGATGTTGTATTAGAATGTACTGGATTATTTACTAGTAAAGATAAAGCAGCTATGCATTTAAAAGCTGGTGCTAAAAAGGTATTAATTTCAGCTCCTAGCGGTAAAGATGTGGATGCAACTATTGTATATGGAGTTAATCATGGTATTTTGAATGATTCACATAAAATAGTATCAAATGCTTCTTGTACTACTAATTGTTTAGCACCATTAATATGGCCATTACATAAAAATTTACAAATAGAGAGTGGATTAATGACAACTATTCATTCTTATACTAACGATCAAGTATTGGCGGATGTTTATCACTCAGATTTAAGGAGAGCGAGATCTGCAACAACATCTATGATCCCAACTAAAACTGGAGCAGCGAGTGCAATTGGTTTAGTAATTCCAGAGTTAGATGGTAAATTAGATGGTTTTGCTATGCGGGTACCAACTTTAAATGTTTCAGTGGTAGATCTATCAATAGTTGTACAAAACAAAACTACAGTCGAAGAAGTAAATAATATTTTAAAAAATGCTGTTAATAAAGATTTATTAGAGATAACTGCAATTAATGAATTACCATTGGTATCGGTGGATTTTAATCATCATAGTGCCTCTAGTATTTTCGATTTAACTCAGACTAAAGTAATTGGAAAATTAGTTAAAGTATTATCTTGGTACGATAATGAATGGGCATTTGCAAACCGTATGTTGGATACTGCTTTAATTATGGCAACATGTTATACTCTCAGCTAATGAATTTTCAGTACTCTAAAAAACAAGGAGTGTTGTTTGAGCCTCATTGAGCCCTAGTTACTCTTTACTTTGCGAAAGGAGAGTTTCACGACTTGTTTTTTAGAGTACTGAAAACTTATTGGCTGAGAGTATAGATTAATATGTTATACATAAATAATATCAATATTAAAAATAAAACCGTATTAATTAGGGTAGATTTTAATGTACCTATAGTAAATGGTAAAATTACTGATCTTAGTAGAATTAAAGCTAGTCTTAATACTATCAAGTATGCACTAGAACAAAATGCTGGGGTTATTTTGATCTCACATTTAGGAGATCCAACTATTTTTGATCCTCAATTATCTTTAAAAATAGTTGTACCAGTTTTAGAACAGTTACTTAAAACAACAGTACAATTTAGTAATGATTTATTTGATCAAAAATCAATTCAACCTAAGCTAAAACAAGTTATTTTGTGTGAAAATATTAGATTTACGGCTGCTGAAAAAGAAAACAACCTTGAATTTGCAAAATATTTAGCAAGTTTAGCAGAAGTAGTGATTATGGATGCTTTTGCTACTGCACATCGTAAACATGCGTCGACTTATGGAATTTTACATTATGCTAAATTAGCTGCTGCTGGATTTTTATTGCAGAAAGAAGTAAATAGTTTACAACAAGCATTGGTTAATCCAGATAGACCACTAGTTGCTATTGTTGGTGGTGCAAAAATTTCTACTAAACTTACAATTTTAAAATCATTATTGAATGTAGTTGATCATTTAATTGTAGGTGGAGCGATTGCCAATACGTGTTTATTAGCTAATGGTTATAAAATTGGTAAATCTATTTGTGATTTAGAGCTTTTAGACGTGGCTAAAGAGCTTGGAACAAAAGTAATATTACCTATAGATGCAATAGTTGTTAATCAGCATGGGATTTTAGAACAAAAAAATCTAGAATTGATTAATGATTTTGATTGTATATTGGATCTGGGTGAAAAAACTGTAGAAAAATATAAAAAAATTATACAAACAGCTAAAACATGTTTATGGAATGGACCTCTCGGTAAATATGAGGATCCTCGTTTTATTAATGGTACTAAATTGATAGCCGAAGAGATTTGTAATAGTAATAGTTTTTCTATTGTAGGTGGTGGGGACACTTTATCTGTTATTGAACAACTTAAACTACATAAGTTTTCTTATATTTCAACTGGTGGTGGGGCATTTTTAGAGTTTATAGAAAACCGTAGTTTGCCGATGTTAGATCTATTAAATAATAAAAATAATTAAAAAACGTTTGTAGGTACACATTGCGTAATACTAAAATAATAGCCACACTAGGTCCTGCTAGCGATCAACTTGAAGTATTACAAAATATGATTTTGTTTGGTATGGATGTTGCTCGTTTAAATATGTCTCATGGAACTCAAGAATTACAAGCAGCTAGAATAAAAAAAGTACAAGAATTAGCAAAAAAATTAAATAAAAAAGTTGAAATATTAATTGATTTACAGGGACCAAAAATTCGAGTTGGTAAATTTATTAATCAGAAAATAATTTTACAGGTTAATAGTAAATTAATTTTGGATCCAAATTGGGATCCAAATGCAGGTACTAGTCAGTCGGTATATATTTCGTACCACGACTTATATAAAGATTTAAAGCCAAAAGATATTGTGTTGTTAGATGATGGTAAAATAGAATTAATAGTCGAAAAAATTAGTAGTAATAAAATTATTTGCATTGCAACTAAAGATGTTATTTTAAAAGATAATAAAGGCTTAAATATAAAAGGTGGAGGATTATCTGCAAATAGTTTTACATCGAAAGATCAAGAAGATCTATTGTTTGCTCTTAATTTTAATGTTGATGCATTTGCCTTATCCTTTGTTAAAACTCCAGAAGATCTTATTAAAGCTAAAAAAATAATTGCTAATCCTAAAATTGATGTTATTGCTAAAATAGAAACTAAAGAAGCTATTTTGAATATAGAAAAAATTACAGAGGTGGCAGATGGTGTAATGGTTGCAAGAGGAGATTTAGGTGTAGAATTAGGTTTGTCGCAATTGCCAGCCTTGCAAAAGAAAATTGTTAAAGTAGCAAAACTTCTTAATAAACCAGCAATAGTGGCTACGCAAATGATGGAATCGATGCTTGAGAATCCTATGCCAACTAGAGCAGAGGTTATGGATGTTGCTAATGCAGTATTGGATGGCGCTAGTGCAGTAGAGTTTTCTGAAGAAACTGCTGTTGGTAAATATCCAGATTTAGTTATTAAATATGTAGATGAAATTTGTAGAGAAGCTGAGCTTTTGAAATTACATTAAAAGATTTTTGCAATAGCGCCATATTTTCTGCTGTTTTTTGTAAAACTTTTTCTAAATTATTTAAAACTTGTATCTTCCCCAAAATTTATATCTTAGGTTAACCTTCAAAAAGCATATATTAGTTATACTTAATTAAAGGGTTTGTTTTTATTTTAACTTAAGAACGATAAATTTTAAGTAAATTAAACGAGGTTGAGAAGAATTAATATGTCACTTAAATCTTTAATAGAAGGCAATTTTATTACGCCAGAGGAAGCTGAAAAATTAACCGATCAAGAAAAGGACATTTTGAATTCTTATAACATATCTAATCTAATACAAAAAGGAAAGATTGGAGTAAAGGAAGCTCTTGGTTTGAGTGATCAACAAATTGAATTTTTAGAGTCTGATGTATTTGATTTAATAGAAAATGAAAAGATTACAGTAAAGGAAGCTCTTGATTTGGATGAGCAACAAAGGGAAATTTTGGATTCTATTAGAATAGTTAAGTTAATAGAAAATAAAAAGATTACAGTAAAGGAAGCTCTTGGTTTGGATGAGCAACAAAGGGAAATTTTAAATACTGATGGAATATTTCGTTTAATACAACATGGAAATATTACAATAACGGAAGCTTTAGCTTTTAATTTTGATGAGCAACAAAGGGAAAAGTTGAATGCTATGCCAATAGTTCGTTTAATAATAGAAGGAAAGATTACAATAAATGAGGTTGTTAATTTAAATGAGCAACAAATAGAAAATTTGGATTCTGATAGAATATTTAATTTAATAGAAAATGGAAAGATTACAATAGAAGCTGCTATTGGTTTAACGGAGCAAGAAAGAAAAAATTTGGATTCTGGTAGTATAGTTAATTTAATAGAAGATGATTTAATTACAGTAGAAGCAGCTAAGAAGTTAACTGAGGAACAGATAGGAATTCTTGAGAATTTTTATGTATATGATTTAATAAGGGATGGAATTATTACGTTTGAGCGATTTGTTAATGCAGATAGTGAAGAACAACAATTTTTAATGGTATATGGAATATATGGAATATATAGAGTATTAGATGCTCAACAAGCTGTTGATTTTCTTGAGCAAATAGATAATCCAAATGCAACTCACATGTATGATTTATTGTTACGAGGAGTTGTTACATTAGAAAATGCTGTAAATTTATCTAAAGAAGGCATAACAGAGTTGTTTAGAAATAATCCACGAACTCAACCAACTGTACATGATCCACAAACTGTACATGATCGAAAAACAGAAAGTACAATACAAGACTCTATTGATAATTTGAGTAGGAGATATGGAACGGAGCCTTCATCTTTAGAGAGCATAGTATTATTTTTAACAGACAAGGCAAATAAATTACAGTCTTCAGGTAAATTAACTGCAGATGAAATAAGGGTTATAAACGCAAATTTTAAAAATCTACTATCGTTAAGGACTAGGGAAGACTATACAGAAGATCAAGAACTTAAAGCTGTTAAATTATTAAGATTAGCTATTAATGCCCTTGAAGATCAAGATATAGCTAAGCAAATGTGTGGTTATGAAAACGGACAGAAGCTTGATGATGATATGAATGATCGTTGGGCAGGATGGTTTAGAAGTGCCATTATTGATAGTCAATTAGCTTATCGTCGAGATCGTGGAGATATGAGCATTCCAAGTGATGATGAATTAAATAAAGATCAATCTTGTTTTGGTGGTAGCTTGAATAGAATTATAGTTGCTCTCAATTTAATACACCCTGATGTTATTATTCAAGCAGGACAGAAAACATTAGCTAGTATAGAACTATACTTTAAAGATCGTCAAAAAGGTGTAATAAACGAATTTGGTCAAAATATAGATACTTTGCAAGGTGTGGTTAAAAAATATTTAGAAAGCTTTAAGATAGCCGAGTTAAAAGAAATATTAAGAGAATTAAAAGAATTAGAAAAATTTGAAGAAGCACCACAGCTGGATCAAAAAAGTGAAAGGTTAAAACATTTTGAAGAAAACTTACACAAACATATTGTTAGCAGTGCTAAATTACATTTAAAAGGAAAAGGAATAGAGGGAGAAGATGACTTAATTAGTAAAACATTACAACCTTTTACTTCTGCTTACATAGATGGTCCTTTGCAAAATAATATACAAAAAGCTATACGCAAACCACAAAGAGTTATAGTAGACCCAGAAGGAACAACGGTTATAAATATGGCAAGAAGACAACGCACTAACAAAAACTCCGGGAGTGCCCATTAAATTGTGGTGCGCCTTATAAAAATTTTTTATAGTCACAATCAAGATCAGCTGCAAATTTTTTAGCAAGATTTTTCCCCGTCATGCAACTTTACCCTATAGAGTTAAATCCAAGACAAACTATTGTTTTAGAACAGATAAAATATATAATAACATTGTAGTTTATAAAAATAATAAAATAATAAAAT
>CAIVQA010000039.1 GCA_903907935.1 uncultured Francisellaceae bacterium | reverse complement strand
TCTACTTTAATTGCATTTGGAAAACTTGTCTTAAATTTTTTATAATCTTTTTGGTAGGAGCTATATGTTGTAAATCGATATTTAAGTAGAGGGGCTTGCATAAGAATGTCCTTTTTAAAAGACATCCTTGTCTTAATTTTTGCCAGTTTGAAATCCAATAGGACGCATTGTGCCATAAAAAATATTTATAGCATGAGGATAAAGTCGCTATTTTGTGTGAGAGATCAGCTATTGATCATGTAGGATAAATATGATTTACGGATGCTTATAGGACAATAATTTTTTTGTTTTATTAATGCTAGCAATTTATTTGAGATCAATTGGCCCTCTTAATCATTCTACATTAATAATTAAGTAGCCAATTACTCTATTGGTTTGATCAGAATAAGATTAGTTAACAAAATAAGACAATTAGTTTAATTTGATGTTATGACGTTATTAATAGTTGTAGTTTTTTGCCGTTCTTTATTTTAAACTGCCCCAAGAGTGCCCGCAGACTTAAAGGAATAACTTTTTATTTTAATCAATTTTAACGTAACTTATTGATTTATATACTGCCCGGGGCCGGACTTGAACCGGCACAGAGGTTAAACTCCGAGGGATTTTAAGTCCCTTGCGTCTACCAATTTCGCCACCCGGGCTTACATCAAACTTTAGGCTGAAGCCGGAATCGAACCGACGTCCACGGCTTTGCAGGCCGCTGCATAACCACTCTGCCACCCAGCCATTAATAGGAGCATGCACTCCATAACTATAATTTCAGCTATTATAAATAGATTTTTATAAGAACTAAAGCTTATTCTAGATAAGGACCTATAATGGAGCGGGAAACGAGGCTCGAACTCGCGACCCCAACCTTGGCAAGGTTGTGCTCTACCACTGAGCTATTCCCGCTTCAAAGGTTGCATTTTACAACAACATGGAGGTTCAATGTCAAGCAACAAATTTTATTAATCTGTAATATCTATCGGGTAACCAACAGCATTTTTTAAATTTTTGTTAGCATAACTCCAATCTATGCGTTGTTTAAACCGTTGATAGTATTCATCAACGATTTTTTCAAATAATTCTTGTTCCGTTAGGTCTTCGTCATTGTAATATTTTTCTTTGAAAGCTTCATGAACTTCGAGGTATAATTCGTTACCTTTTTTCCCTACCTTAAGTGGCTCGTGCACTACTCTAACCGAGGTACCAATTTCTGCTAATTTAAATAAAACCTTGATATCCTCTGGGTACATGCGTATACAACCACTACTGCTTCTTATCCCGATACTATTTGGTGCATTAGTACCATGGATTAAATAACCAGTCCATGCTAGATTCATAGCATAATAGCCTAAAGGGTTATTTGGTCCAGATGGTATAAAATCTGGCAAATCCTTACCGCGACTAGCAGAATATCTACGTATTGATTCTGGTGGAACCCAAACTGGGTTTTCTCGTTTACGAACAATGGTAGTTTCTCCTAGTGGGGTTTTCCAACCTAATCTACCAATCCCAACTGGTAATGTGGTAACCGTTTTTTGGTCCTTAGAAAAAAAATACAACCTAAATTCAGCTAAATTTAATACAATGCCTTGTTTAGGGCCAGGTGGTAATATAAATTGAGTAGGAATAATAAGCTTAGTGCCAGCTTTAATTTTTTTAGGATTAATATTACGGTTAGCATCTATTAATTCCGTTATAGCCACATCGAACTTTCTAGCAATTTCCGGCAAAGTATCGCCTTCTTTAAAAACCACTGTCTGTATAGTTCCAACTATGTCACTATTTGGTGCAATATTGAATGTTAAACTATGACAATAGCCAGCATAGACACTAATATAGACATTAGTCAAAATAATAATATATTTTAAAAATATTTTCATAATTTATAACACCTAATATATACTGAGCGTACATAAATTTTCGGTACTCTAAAAAACAAGGAGTGTTGTTTGAGCCTCTTTGGCCTATAGCTGCTCTTTACATTTCGAAAGGCGAGTTTCACGACTTGTTTTTTAGAGTACCGAAAATTCATGGGCACTCAGTATAAAATTAGCGCAAAATTTTTAATTGTAATTGCATAAATTGCACAAATATCTATAGTATTTTGTTTTATTTTTTGTTAATTTTGAATTTTCTAAAATATTAAACGTATTTTTATATTAATTTAATTACATAAAAGGAGCTCGGTCATGGCGAAAGCTAAAAAAAAATCTACTGTTGCTGTAAAAAAATCAAATAAATCTAATATTAAACATCATGCAAAAACTTCTAAAACTACCAAACCAGCAACCAAAGTAGAGCCAAAAGCATCTCTACGTAATAAAGAAACGTTAAAAAATCTATCTAAACCTTTAACCAGAACCCAGCAAGTTGCTCATTTAGCAGATACTACTGGTCTAGCTAAAAAAGATGTTGCCCTCTTAATGGATTCTCTTGAATCAACAATTTCTCATCATTTAAAAAGTTTAGGAGAAATTTCTATTGGTGGACTAATGAAGCTAATGGTTATTAAAAAACCAGCAACTAAAGCTAGAGAAGGTATAAATCCATTTACTGGTCAACCAACTATTTTTAAAGCAAAACCAGCTAAAAAAGTCGTAAAAATACGAGCCTTAAAAAAAGTAAAAGATATGGTTTTATAATTTTTAAGTATTTTAATTGAAAGGCTGTAATAAAATTACAGCCTTTTAAATTATTAGATTACAATTATACTAATCGCCCATGAATTTTCGGTGCTCTAAAAAACAAGTCGTGAAACTCGCCTTTCACAAAACAAAGAACAACAGATAGCCAAAGAGGCTCAAACAACACTCCTTGTTTTTTAGAGCACCGAAAATTCATGGGCGATTAGTATAGTAAAATAGGGAACAATTATTATAGGAGGGTTCCAATTATGCCTCTTTTTGAAGAAATTTTAGAACAACCTATTAATCTAATTAAAGATTATATAGAACAAAATAAAATTTATACTAGCGAACAAAACACAGCATCATTTGCTGCTAGGCTCCAAAATACCCTTTGCTGGACATTTGGTAAAAATATTGATTTTACTGCCCAAAAAGTTCAACTTGCCCAAGATTTTCTAGATTTATTAACAAGTTGTATAGCTGCTAACCGTACACATCCTGATATTTATAGAATAAAATCAACTTTAGAAGCAGCTCAAGAAAAAATTAACATAGAAATAAGAACAATTTTAACTAAAAGAATTTTACAAAAAATGGAACCAGGTTCTTACGATGCTAGATTAAAAGTTTTTTTACAGCTGGTATCTTATATGCTAGAACCAGAAAAATTAAAATTTTTAGAAAAAACCGTAGTAGAAGAAACTAATAAGCCAGAATCTCATATAACCAAATTATTACTTTTTTTAGAAAAAACCTTATTTTCGGTAAAATTTAACTTTTTTTTACAAGAACAAAACGTTCTTTTATCATCTCCTAATAATTTTAGTAAAGAACATTGTGAATTTATAGAAAAAACCTTAACAGATCTTATTCCAGTATTATATGCAACCCAAATTGATAAAGCCGGTATTGATACCAATAGGGTATTATCTTACCAAAGAATTGGATTAATAAGTCATATTAATGGTCTAGAATATGAACTTCAAGATAAACAATCATCTATTGGAGTTAGAAACATTATAGCTGCATTAAATAATTTACGACAATCTATAAAAGAGGAACAAAATAGTTATGAACTAACCCAACAAGATGAAGCATTGCATAAAGAAACATTACCTCAATGTTCCTCTTCTACTCCCACTTTAAATAGGGTTTGATAATTTAACGAAGTTGTTATTGCTACTTCGTTAATAGAAAGATTTTTTATAAGTGCTATATTCTCAGCAACTTTACATACGTAAGATGGCTGATTGATTTTACCTCTAAAGGGTACTGGAGCTAAAAATGGGCTATCAGTTTCTATTAAAATACGATCTAATGGTACTTTTTTTACTACTTCTCTTAAGCTTTCAGCATTATTAAAAGTTATAATTCCTGAAAAAGATATATAAAAACCTAAATCTAAAGCTTTTTTAGCCATGGGCCAATTTTCAGTAAAACAATGCATTACCCCTGATGCTAAAAATGCTTGTTCATTAGTTAAAATATTAATAGTATCCTCTTGTGCCATACGAGAATGCACAATTAATGGTTTTTTTATAGTTTTAGCAACATAAATTTGTCGCACAAAAAAATCTTGTTGATTAATAATCAATTCTTTATTATTCGTATGATAATAATCTAAACCAGTTTCTCCAATAGCTACTACATAAGAACTTTTAGCCAAACGTAATAAATGATCTATTTCAGGAATTTTTTGATCAGCATGTTCTGGATGAAATCCAACAGAAATTTTTACTGAAGAAAAATTTTCTGCAATTTCAATTAATTCTAGATGCTGATCAGTATGAGTTGCTGCACATAACAAATTAGTTACTTTATTGTTTAATGCATTTTGAATAACATCAGATAAACTAATACCTAATTTTTTTAAATCTAAAAAGTGTAAATGACAATGAGAATCAACAAACATAAGAAAGTACACGTTCCATAACTACATAGTGTTGGTTTTAGCATTATTATTAGTTGCCGAGATAGTAGTCAATAGTTGTTCTATTTTATTACATAATTCCACTGCTTGCGGACCACTAAACTGCACTCCAACTCCTGATGGCATATCACCACGGGCCTTATCCGGGGTAATCCACACTATTTTACCGTCTATACTATATTTTTTTTCTTCACCAACTAAAGAAATTAATAAAGATAACGGATCGCCTATATTAAATACTTTTCTAGTAGGTATAAATAAACCTCCATTTTCTACAAATGGCATATACGCATTATATAATACTGTTAGATCCTTAATTGCTAATGATGTTACTTTAGGTTTACCAGAATCATCTTGATCTGCCATAAATATTTTCCCCTGTAAATTTAGTCAAGACAAAAAGATCTAAAAATAATTGCCAGTTAATTTGATACCCTAAAATAATGGCCCTATTCATATAGTTTAAGCTATCCCATAACCGCCATAATACATTTATAGTAATTTTTTGTTTAATTTCTAACACCATACCTTCTTTTTTAGCTTTTATAGCATTGGTCACTATGAACCATAAACAATTTATCAATTGCTGCTTATCAATATTTTTCCATTTTTCTACCACAGCAATTGGATCTTCTAGATCTTTTACCCAAATATTATATAAATCTTGTAATATCACCTTATTATTAGAATTATCATCATCTTTAGAACCATCTGCAAAAACATTAATTTGTAATACCCGACTTAAAACCGTAGCCGGCAACATTTTAGGGTGATTAGTAATCAATAAAAATAACATTTCTGTTAAAGTACTTGGTTCTTCTAAGGTTTTTAAAAAAGCATTGGCCGCTTGTTTATTAATATTATGTAGATTATTAATTAACAAAACTTTTCTATTAGCTAAATATGGTCTACTGTTAGCAAAATTATTAACCTCTCTAATAACATCAATTTTTATTTCTTGATCTGTACCTAAATCAATTAAACAATAATCAGGGTGGTGATTAACTACAAAAAGTGAACATGCTTTGCATTTACAAACAACTGAACCATTAAATTTATATTGATTTTCGCAAAATAACCATTTAGCAAAATCTTCAGCAATTTTAATGGTTATATCTTGATCTCCAGATAATAAAATTGCATGAGGCAAAGTATGATTTTCTGCTAATTTTTTAAGTTTAGTTAAATAATTTATTTTCATTTAAAAAAACTATCCAATATTTTTACAATTTGCTGCTTTACAAAAGCCAACTCTTTATTAGCATCGATTATAAAATATCTTTTAGGATCTTTTTTAGCTCGCTGTAAATAAACTTCTCTTACCCTAACAAAAAAATCGATTTTTTCTTGCTCTATTCTATCGATAGATTTACGGATTTTTATACGATTTAAGCCAGTTTCTACATCAACATCAAATAATAATACTAGATCTGGCTGCACCCCATGTTGTACAAAATCCTCTAAAAAAGTTATATATTCCATATCCATCCCACGCCCACCACCTTGATACGCAAAACTTGCATCGACAAAACGTTCGCAAACAATGGTTTGCCCAGAATTTAATGCTGGAATAATTAAATTTTCTAAATGTTGAGAACGAGAGGCAAATAATAATAATAACTCTGCTTGGTTAGTTATTGATTCTTCTTTAGTGTTTTCCAATAAAATTTGGCGGATTTTTTCAGCAATAACTGTACCACCAGGCTCTCTAGTATGTACAACGCTAATACCAAAATTTTTAAGATGTTCAACGACTAATTTTGCATTAGTAGTTTTTCCTGCACCCTCTATACCTTCTATAGTAATAAATAATGGTTTTTTATTCACTGCTGGCTATTGGCCTTATTATTTTTTTTTATTAATGAAATAGCTTTATTATGATCAAGCAGGGAAGCAGAAAATATATGTCCACCAGAACCATCAGCTACAAAATATAAACTATTATCGTCTACAGGGTTTAATGCAGCAACTATAGCTGGAACACTAGGAGTAGTAATCGGGGTAGGAGGCAATCCTCTATTACGATAAGTGTTATAATTAGATGTTTTTTTAAGATCAAGAGAACTCAAAGGACGATCAAAAATCTTTAACCCATAAATTACGGTTGGATCTGCTTGTAACGGCATACTAAGCTTTAATCTTCTATGGTAAACTCCGGATATTCTTCTCATTTCCGATATAACAGATGTCTCTTTTTCTATAATAGAAGCAAGAATTAATGCCTCATAACTAGATTTTAAGATCCCTTGTTCGCTTCTACTTTCCCACAAATTGTTCAACCTATTTTGCATAGCATCATAAGCAAATTGTAAAATATCAGAATCTTTAGTATTTTTAGGGAATAAATAAGTATTTGGTAGAAACAAACCTTCACATTCTTTTATTGGCTCATCCCCATTATTAACTGAACGGTTAATAACACGTAAAATATTATTACAATTAAGATTAGTTATAGTTTTTTGAATTTTTGGATGATTCTGTAGAGAATTAATTATTTGCTCAAACCTTAATCCTTCTACAATAGTAAATTTATGCAATATTACTTTGCCTTCTGATAATTGTTGCAATAATTTAATTGCTGTGGTCCCTGGAATAACTAAATATTCTCCTTTTTTTATTTTTCGATCATATCTTTTTATTTTTGCAAAAATATATAAATATCGTTTGTTATTGTTTGATAAAACCTGATCCTCTTGAAGTCTATTTAATACTGATCCAAAATTTTCGTTAGGAAAAACCTCTAATGTATATCCTTTATCTTTATTTTTAATATTAAGAGGGTAACAACTTAATTGTATATATTGGTAATAACTAAATATAGCAAATACCAATAATATTAATCCTAATAAATATTTAAACTTAATCTTAGTACTTCTCAATAATGAAAGCATTTTTTAAATCCTTTTAAAGATCAAAGTTCCATTGGTACCACCAAACCCGAAAGAATTCGACATGCTAATTTGTAAATTTTTTACCTGTCTAGAATGAATTGGTACATAATCTAAATCACAATCTGAAGAAGGATGCTCTAAATTAATCGTCGCAGGTATAATTTGATCTCTTAATGCCAATATTGAAAAAATAGCCTCTACTGCTCCAGCTGCACCAAGTAAATGTCCTGTCATAGATTTAGTGGAACTAATGGGTATATTTTTAGCATAATCACCAAATAAATTTTTTATAGCCAAACTTTCTTCTGGATCTCCAACTGGAGTTGAGGTAGCGTGCGCATTTATATAACCAAGATCTTGTCCATTAATCTTTGCATCATCGCAAGCTAATTTCATGGCCAGTTTAGCACCCTCTGCTCCAACAGCTGGTTTAGTAATATGATATGCATCCCCACTCATACCAAAACCAATTAATTCAGCATAAATTTTAGCTCCTCGTTTTTTAGCATGCTCATATTCTTCTAATACTAGAACTCCAGCACCATCCCCTAATACAAAACCATCTCGATCTTGATCCCAAGGTCTAGAAGCTCTTTTAGGATCATCATTTCTAGTTGATAAAGCACGCAATGCATTAAATCCAGCTACTCCTAATGGGGTACTGGCCTTTTCAGCTCCACCTGCTAACATAAGATCTGCATCACCATATTTAATCATACGTGCTGATAATCCTATGGAGTGTGTACTAGTAGCACACGCAGTAACTACTGCAATATTCGGCCCTTTTAATCCATACATAATAGAAAGATGACCAGAAATCATATTAACCAGAGACGCTGGTATAAAAAATGGACTTACTCGTCTAGAACCTTCTTTCATTAAAATAGAATTTGTTTGCTCTATGGTACCAAGTCCTCCTATTCCAGAACCAACCATAACTCCAAACCGATCTAGATTAATATATCCAGACTTAAAATCTAATCCAGAATCACTAATAGCCTCTGTACCAGCTGCGATCCCGTATTGAATAAATGGATCACATTTTTTTACTTCTTTATGCGGCATATATTTTTCTGGATGAAAATCTGAAACTAATCCTGCAAATTTAGTACTAAATTCAGTAGTATCAAAAGATTCAATTAATCTAACACCACTTTCACCATGCAAAATATTATTCCAAGCAGTCTCTATAGTATTGCCTACAGGACAAACTATACCTAATCCTGTAACTACAACTCTTCTGCCTGTCAAACCCATAATACTTAATCTTCCGCTTTAGAAGTCACATAATTAATAGCATCTTGAACTTTTTGAATTTTTTGTGCTTCTTCGTCTGGAATATCAATACCAAATTGATGCTCTAATTCCATTACTAACTCTACGTTATCTAAAGAATCGGCTCCTAAATCTTCCATAAAAGATGCTTCTGGAACTACTTTTGATTCATCCACACCTAATTGCTCAGCAATAACTTGCTTAACTTTTTTAATTTTTTCTTCAATAGTACCACCACTCATAACTTTTGTATTCATAACTTTAAAAGCCTCCAGTTTTAACGTAATTAATTCATTAACATTCCACCATTTACATGGATAGTATTGCCAGTTATATAGCTAGAATCTTCACTAACTAAAAACATTACTGCCTTTGCTACTTCATCAGCAGTACCAAATCTACCCATTGGGATCTTCGCCAACGATTGATTTTTAAAATCTACCGGCAAAGATTTAGTCATATCCGTATCAATAAAACCAGGGGCTACTACATTAACGGTCACTCCTCTGTTAGCCACTTCTTGTGCTACAGATTTAGTAAAACCAATAATTCCTGCTTTTGCTGCTGCATAATTAGTTTGACCAACGTTACCAGAAAATGCAATTATCGAACTAATATTTATTACTCTACCCCAACGGGCCTTCAACATAAATTTAATACAAGCTTTAGTCAAGCGAAATACACCAGATAAGTTAGTATCAATAACTTTATTCCATTCTTCTTCACTCATACGCAAAAATAAATTATCTTTTGTCACCCCAGCATTATTTATTAAAATAACCGGTGCACCAACAGAATCATTAATTTGTTGCACAGCTTTTTCCACAGAAGAAGCTTGTGCTATATCCAATAACACCCCAAAACTTTTATTATTACCAAAACTTTTAAGATTGGTAGTAACCATTTGCACATTTTCTTCATTAGTTGCAGTACCTACTACTGTAATACCAGCTTTTGCCAAATATTCCGCAATAATCTTTCCTATACCTCGACTAGCTCCAGTTACTAATGCTATTTTATTTTCCAAGTTATACTCTCCTAATGAGTTTTTGGTGCTCTAAAAACAAGTGACTCGCGGCCATCCCTGGCGCTCGCCATTCGGGCGTGTTGCACACGTCAAAAATATCTATCCTGACATTTTTTCGTGAAACTCGCCTTTCGCAAAATAAAGAATAATTAGAGTTGATGAGGCTCAAACAACACTCCTTGTTTTTTAGAGCACCAAAACTCATTAGCGGAGAGTATATCAAACATGGATTTTTTCTCCACCATTAAGTTGAATAGTTACTTTTTCTCTAATTACTAATGGTATATTTTTTTCAGCCTCTAAAAAAGCAGCTTGAATAGCACTAACAAATGCATTGGAACCTGCGCCACCATGACTTTTAATAACCACACCATTTAACCCTAACAAACTCGCACCATTATATTTGTTAGTATTAAATTTGTTAAATATTTTTTTCAAAATCGGTTTAGCTAAATACCCGATTAACTTAGCATAAAAATTTTCTGAAAATCCTTGATTGATATAATATAATATTAATTTAGCCAACCCTTCACTAACTTTTAATGTAATATTACCAACAAAACCATCACAAACTATTAAATCGACAGTTCCTTTATAAAGATCATCTCCTTCTACAAATCCAAAATAATTAAGATCTTTTGCATTAGATATTAAAACTGCTGCATCCTTAACTGCTGTTGTACCTTTTATTGCTTCTGAACCAACATTCAATAAACCAATACTAGGCCGTTCTTTACCAAAAGCTGTAGCTAATACCGAACCCATAACCGCAAATTGAAATAATTGTTCTGCAGAACAATCTACGTTAGCACCTAAATCTAAAACACTAACCATACGATCTTTAGAAGGTATAGAATATAAAATTGCTGGACGATCAACACCTGGTAAAGTTCTAAGGACAAATCTAGCAATAGCCACTAATGCTCCAGTATTACCAGCACTTACACAAGCTTGCGCTTTACCAGTCTTTACTAAATTTAATGCGACTCGCATAGATGAATCAGGTTTTTTTCGTAGAGCAACTGAAGGCGAATCGTCCATGGCAACTGTTTGACTACAGTGAACTATATTAATGCGATCGTAATTTATTGCTGTTGTTGATTCTTTTAATTTTTGCTCTATTAATAACTGATCACCAACCAAAATTAAATTTAAATTATGGTTAGAAGACAATGCCATTAACACCGCTGGTACAGTGATTTCTAATCCAAAATCACCGCCCATCATATCAATTGCGATATGAATATTACGGTTACTCTTCATTCTCAGTTTTAGGATCCGACTTTTTTACTATAATCTGACGACCTTTATAATAACCTTTTGGGGTTATATGATGACGTAAATGTAACTCGCCAGTTTCTTGATCAGTAGCTACTGTAGGTGACACTAATTTGTCATGACTACGACGCATACCTATTTTTGATCTAGTTTTTCGACTTTTTTGTACAGCCATTTAACTCTCCGATATATAAAAAAAACTTCCCTCAAACTTTCCCTTTCCAATTTGTAGAGAGGGAGGGGGTGAGGCTAACTAATTCTAAATAATATCCCCTTAAGCATCAACTTAAATCTAGTACTTAATCGATCTACCAAGCTAGGTTGTAAAGTAAAATCACGTATTTCACTAGCTTGAATAACCTCTGTAGCAATATATTGAGAATCACCAAATCCATCCACTAACCCTAAATCTAAGGCAGCCTTACCTACCCAAAATTTTCCAGAAAAAATTTCTTGAGTATCGACTCTTTTATCAAGCAATGGTCGTCTATCCACTACATTTTTAATAAATATTTTATGTACTAAATCTAATTGTTCGTTCATAAATTTCTCTTGCTCATGGTTTCTAGGAGAAAATGGATCTAACATTGCCTTATTCTTACCTGCAATATATAGTCTTCGCTCTATTCCTAGTTTGTTTAAGGTATCTACAAAACCAAAACTATCTATTATTACCCCTATAGAACCAACTAGGCTGGTTTCATCAGAATAAATTTGATCTGCTGCAGTTGCTATTAAATAAGCTGCTGAAGTTCCCATATCTTCTATGGATGCATATACCTTAATGTCTGGATATTCTTTTCTTAATCGCAAGATAGCACTATATATTTGTCTAGCTTGTACTGGGCTACCACCGGGACTATTAATTTTTAAAATTATCCCCTTGGTTTGCTTATGTTGGAAAGCATTTTTTAAACTTTGATTAATATTTTCAGCATTAGCTGGATGATTTTTACCAATCTCGCCTTCGATTTCTATTAAAGCACTATGCGCCCCTTTATATTCCTTGGAGCTAATTTTAGTATCACCAATTATTACTAATACCGTAATAAACAAAACATAACTAAATCCTAATATTTTAAATAAAATACTCCATCTTCTTTTATTGCGTTGCTCTTTTAAAGTAGCAAATAACAGTTGCTTTATGGTATCTTGTTCCCAGTTATCTTTATTATTATCCACTAATTTGCTCCAAAATTAGACAATTTAGACAAAAAATTGCTTAAATCCGTATGATATTTTGCAGTAATATTTATAGTATCATTTGTATTCGGACAAACAAACATTAAATTTTTAGCATGTAAAAACATTCTGTCTAAACCTAAATGTTTTATTTGAGAATCACATTCTCTACGACCATACTTATCGTCATTAATAATCGGAAATCCAATATGAGCTAAATGTACTCGAATTTGATGAGTTTTACCAGTAAAAGGTTTGGCAGTTATTAAACTAAGATTTAAATTATTAAGGCTAGTCAGTTTAAAAAGTTTCTCTGGGATAAATTCTGTTTTGGCATACCCACCACTAATACACGGCATAACAAAATGTTCTTTAGAATTTTTAATAATTTTTTTAAGAGGAACTTCAACAATTTTTCTATCAACAAAAGATCCAACAACTAATGCTGAATATGTTTTAGTTATTTTATGTTCTCTTAATAAAGCTTGTAGTTTTCTCAAATAAGATCTCTTTTTAGCAATCATTAAACATCCAGAGGTATCTTGATCAATACGATGCACTAATTCTAAAAAAGGTTCATTTGGGCGTAAATTACGTAATACCTCTATTAGCCCTATAGTTACCTTGCTACCACCGTGCACTGCAAGCTTTGCTGGCTTATTAATAATCAATAAATTTTTATTTTCAAAAATAATTGCTTCACTAATTTTTTCTTGCCAAAAATCTAAAAGTTTTTTATTTGGTTTTTTAGTAATATTACTTAAGTTTTGTTCAGGAAAAAACTTTACTGGTGGCACTCTTACATCATCATTAATATTTAAATGATACCCAGGTTTAATTCTGCCGCTATTTACCCTAACTTGACCGGTTCTAATTAAACTATAAATTAAAGAACGTGCAATTTGTTTATTAAATAGTGCATATAAAAAATTATCTATGCGCTGATCTTGATGATCTTCGTTGATCTTTAAGTGCTGTACAGAGCTAATACTAGGTAACATTTTTTATTAATTTATATTAATTATCATTGAATGTAACTGCTCACCCCGTAATTGCGAGCTGGCGCAGCCAGGACAGCAATCCAGAAAATATACTAGATTCCTCGACGACTACGTCGTCTCGGAATGACGGGGGTGAATAGTTACCATTGAATTAAACTTAGCTATTCTAGCTAGATCTATAAAAGATTGTCAAAATAAAATTTAATTTTTTTATTTTATTTTGATGTTAATGCTTGATATTACACCGCGACTATACACGTATACTGTGCTTGACAATATCTCTATATCATTTAATATTTACTAAAATAACTATTTTTGAGCTTCCCTAATAAAAGTTTCACTAACAATTAAAATAATAAAGGTGAATTTAAATGATAAACGAAGAAGATATTCAACAAACTGAGAATGAGCCAAGAACTCCTACTACTGTTCCATTAAGTGATATTACAAGTTCTTATAATACACCACCTAGATTAACAACTACTCCAACAATAGGTACACCACCACGATTAACATCATACTCATCAACTAGTACACCGCCAAAATCAACTAGTTCTACTTTTGCTCATTATTCACCTCCACCACCACCAGATCGAAAATCCAAAAGCAAAAAAATAAAATCAAAATTATTTAGCTACACTCCGGTTAAAAAATATTTTCTGGAAAATCCAGATGAAACCATCTATCCAGAAGAAGATTCTGGACTAGGAAGCTCTTATATAAAAATAACAAATAACGGACAAACTAAAATATTCCAAATTACTTCAGAAAAATTAGGTGATGGCAGTTTTGGTACAGTAATGCTTGGAGTAAATATTGATAATCCAGAAGAAAAAATCGCCATTAAAATAATGAAATCCTCTATAAAAAACCAACATCAACAAGAACATGAAGCAAAAATGCTACAACATGTAGGTAAACTAATATTTGCTGGAAAGAAGGATAATAATTTTTATATTGCTACCCCTCATATTGCTAACAGTATAACTTTAAAAAAATACTTAAAATTACATCCAAATCTATCAAAAAAAGATAAATTAGAAATAATATTAAAAATACTAAAACAACTAAAAATTTTACATAATGTATATCATACAGCACACGGAGATTTTAGTTTTAATAATATTTTAATTAACCAAAACGATGGAACAATAGAAGTAATTGACTTAGGGTCCTCTAATATTTTAGAAGAAACCGGTATAGCAAAATATCGAGGAGAAGCTCATTCATTTTGCCCAAACGGAGATGATGCTTATTTGCCTCCAGAATTCGATCCAAAATTAATAGCTAAAATGGAGAAAGATGGAATCTTAACAATAGATCCTGAATTACTTTCTGGATTTATTACTCCAGCGTCAGATATATATACTCTGGGATGGTGCATTAATAAGTACATGAATAACTGTAGTCCTCAATTTTCAAAAGATTTAGATTCTCCAACATCTGATTATGCAATTTCAGATTCTATGGATTCAGATTCCATAGATCTAGATTTAACAGATTTAGCTGAACAAATGTGTGTTATGGATCCATTTTCAAGATTATCAATTCCAAAAATTATAGAAAAATGTGAACAACTGTTAAAAACATTAGAAACAACCCCAGAATCATCATCGCCAGTTCAACAAAGTTTAGAAGAATTTAGTACACCAATAACACCACGATTTAATTATATTAGTACCAAAAGTTCATTTTTTGATGAAAGTATTACTTCTAGAGATATCGCAAGAAGTTTAGTTAGCACACCTTAAATTATAAAGTAAGTTGATACTTTATAATTTAAATACCACAATTAAATATGATTAGAAGGGAAGTGCCAAGCATAGAACAAGTATTCCATTCTTGGCAACTATTCCGCTAGTTATGTGTAAAATAATTTGTTACTATCAAAAAAAATATTTACATATCATATACGAATGATTTTAAGTAGCTTACTTATATATTATGGTTATGAAATTTATGCAACTATGCAACAACGATTTAAAAATTAATTTTTTAGTTAGGTTTATTATGTATGTCAGAATCAATAAAAAGAATGTTAATAAATGCTACACAAGCAGAAGAACTACGTGTAGCTTTAGTAAATGGGCAACACTTATATAATTTAGATATTGAAAATACCAGTAGGGAGCTCCAAAAATCCAATATATATAAAGCTAAAGTTACTAGGGTTGAACGTAGCCTAGGAGCGGTATTCGCTGATTTTGGAGCAGAAAGACATGGATTTTTATCTGGAAGAGAAATTGCTGCTGAATACCTTAAAAAGTCGGTTAGCACTCCTATTGCGACGATAACTGATGAAAATAATACCATCACGTCTGAGATGGAAGTTATTCAAAAACAACCAGAAGAAAATATCACTAAAGAAATAACTGATCCTTCAGAAAAAGTTCCAGAAAAGCTCCACGAAAAAGTTAGTCATCATTTATCTATACAAGATCAAATAAGTGAAGGAAAAGAGCTTATTGTTCAAGTTGAAAAAGAACAACGTGGTAATAAAGGCGCCGCACTAACTACTTTTATTAGTCTAGCTGGTTGTTACTTAGTACTAATGCCTAATAATCCTCGCGCCGGTGGCATTTCTAAACGTATCGAAGGTGAAGAACGAGACGAAATGAAAGAAATGTTAAATGGTTTAAAGATCCCTGAAGGTATGGGAGTTATAGTTAGAACAGCGGGTATTGGGCGCAACCTAGAAGAATTACAATGGGATTTAGATGTTTTATTAACTCAATGGCAAGCTATTAAAGACGCTGCTAATTCTAAACCAGCACCTTTTTTAATTTATCAAGAAAGTAACTTAGTAATAAGATGTATCAGGGATCACTTACGCCCAGATATCGAAGAAATTTTAATTGATGATCCTAAAGTGTTCGATATGGTTTACGAACATATGCGATTAATGCGTCCTGATTTTTTAAATAAAATAAAGCTTTATAATGATGCTGTACCATTATTTAGTAGGTTCCAAATAGAAAGCCAAATAGAATCTGCTTACCAAAGAGAAGTTAAGTTAAAATCTGGTGGTTCATTAGTTATAGATCATACCGAAGCATTAACATCTATAGATATTAATTCTGCTAGAGCAACTAAAGGAGCAGATATAGAAGAAACTGCATTACAAACAAACTTGGAAGCAGCTGAAGAAATTGGTAGACAATTAAGATTACGTGATTTAGGCGGACTAATAGTAATAGACTTTATTGATATGAATGTATCTCGTAATCAAAGAGAAGTAGAGCAAAAACTACGTATTGCTATGTCTATGGATCGAGCTAAAGTACAAATTGGTAAAATTTCTCGATTTGGTTTATTAGAGATGTCCAGACAAAGACTACGCTCAGCACTTAATGAATCCATAGAAATTTCTTGCCCACGTTGTAATGGAAAAGGGACCATTCGTAGTATACCTACTATGGCCATAAATGTTATTAGAATTATTGAAGAACGTGCTATTGATGAACAAATTGGAGCAATTGTTGCCGAATTACCTATAGAAATTGCCACTTTTTTAATTAATGAAAAACGTTTAGCAATTATTAATATAGAAAAAAAACAACATATAAAAATAATAATAGTACCTAATAAATACATTAATGCTCCAAATTATGAAATAAAAACTATAAAAAAAGATGAATTACCTAAATATGAAGATATTAGTTACACTTTAGTAAACAAAAAAGAAGGATTAGAATACGATCCAACTAAAACAACAAACACTATTACAACACAACAAAAACCAGCAGTAGTTAATACTAATACTACCCCAGCACCAATACCTGTTAATCAAGAAGATCCTACTAATAAAGCAATTAAACCAGTAGAGTGTAATAGTTTCATTAAACTAATTAAACGTTTATGGCAAAAAATTACAGGAAAAGATCAAAATAATCTGGAATCAAATGTTAATGATACTAATCTAAATAATCAAGAAAGATCTAACTTAAAGAAACATAGAAACCATCATCGACTACGTAATAAATCTAGATATTATAAAAATGGTGATAAAAATAATAATCATCATTATTATGATAAAAATAAAAAAAAATCAAAACACCATAATAGTAAACTTAAAGTAGCTGAAGAATAGAATTAGTAATTGTTCACGTGGATACTTATTGCTGCAACGAGGACCGTACTGTTTGAGCACGTTTGGGGCTTGTTTTTAATTATAAAAGTGCGCGAGTTACGGACCACAGTGCAGCAATAGGTACCCACGTGAACGATTACTAAAATTAATCATCTTCTTCTATATCGTCTAATTCATCCAGATCTGGCAAATCTGGTAAATCTGGATATAGTGGTAAATCTGGGATTATATCATCTTCTTCTGGTTCTTCATCTAAAATAGCACTACCACCCATCATTTCAATCAACTGCTTTAGATCTGCTAAATAGCTATTTAAATCTACTGATTTTACTGGTTTACTAGGAAATGTAGTAAGCTCTAATAAATTAGCAGTTAATTGATCAGAATTGGTTACCGCTACTTTTTCTATATTACCTGCTAATTGTTCTATATGCTTAAGTTCTTCTCCTAAACTGCCTCTTCTTAATAAAGGTAATTTAAATAAGTCATGATCAGCTGGATCTACTATTTTAGTGATTAATTCAGATGTTGGGATCCCAGTAAAAATTGACATAACAGCGTTAAGCTCAACAGTAGGTTTTACCGTACTACTAATTGGTTTTTCTTTTTGACTAGACACTGCTGTAGATTTAACATCTGGTGTTGCTGGTGGTTTTTCTTCATGTATAGCATTTAATTTTTTTTGTTTATTAACTTCAAATTCCAAAATAGCTATTAATCCTGCTATTGCTCTCTCCAAAGGTTTCATGGTTAAAGATTCTGATATACTTCCCTTTAATACTGAAATATCACTATTATCTACTATTTTCGGTTCTTCAAAATCATTTTTGAAGAACACTTTTTTGAATTGTTCTGTACGTTTTTCCAATTCCACTAATTCTTGCGTAGAAGTTACTTCAACCTTTAATAAATGATTTATACGTAAAGTTTTAACTGGTTTTGGATTAGCATAAAACATCTCTGCTCTAACTATTTTAGATTTGAAAAATATATGTGATTCACCTTCTCGTTGATCTTTTAGATCCAACAACTCTATTCTTTGACGACGATCAATAGAAGCACTTTTATTATCTAGATAATTCATTGCAACACTACCAGAATCCATCTGAAATCCGCTTACATTGGTTACGTAAGTTTCTCCTGCAGTTTTATTAAAGAAATCCCAAGTTTCCATAGGATCTTCCAGTTTCATACAAATTTTTATGTTGCAATTTGCTCCAATAGACGCTGCTTCTTCTTTAGAAGCTTTTTGAAAAGCAGGTAAATCTTGTCCAGCAAAAATCGCTGAAAATCCTAAACTTCTAGCCTGAGCAGGAACCACAGCAAAACCTTTTACCGCATAATAACCATATTCATCCATAATACAAACATAAGGAGATGGTGAAGTAGTAGGTTTACTTAAAATAACATCTCGATAATCACCTTCTACTTTATCTCCTAACCCTGCTGCCATCATCGCTTTTAATGATGCAATAATAACTTTACCCAAATTTGCTAATTCATCCGGGGATTTTTCTAAAGCAGGCAATAACACTACTAAAACACGACGATTTAAAACCACATCTTTTAAATCCACTTCGGCTAAATTAGTACGAATTATATGCCCATAAGTATCTGCCAAAGAACCAAATACTCTGGTTAATTGCATAGTAATAAAACCATGCTGTTCCCTTACTTCTCCAGCTTGATTGAATTTATTTTTAGGATTATAACCAGGTAAATTTAGTACATAATTTTTTAATGGATCTAAAACTGCTTGTGGTAAATCATTAATTGGAATTTTAAAATTATTATCCCCAACAGGAAATTGTTTATCAACAACAATAGATTCTAATTTTTCTAAAATAAAATAATCTCTGATAGTATTAGCGTCTAATAAAATATGCCCAGCATCCCTCATAGCTGTTAAAATTTTCATTAAACTTTCAACAAAATTAATAGCTCTACCCTTCCACATGTCTCCATCGCCGCCACCACTACCACCAGAATCCATCAAACTGGTTACCAACTGTGCTAGCATACTAGAAGAACCATGTGAAAATGGATTCATAGTATTAGATAAACGATTAGTTTGTGGGCCTAAAACATCTCTAGCTCCTGTCATAAAATTTATTAATAATATATCATCATCACGCCCCATGGCGCGCACTATAGAAAAAATTTTAGCAAATAAACTATTATCACCTTTTCCATCTACATAGATAAATCCACTAGCCTGCACTAATGAATTAAAAGCTATAGAAACTAATGCTTCAGTTTTACCACTACCAGTTGAACCAAAAATTAATACGTGGGTACGTAAATCACTGTTAGTAAACCATAATTCTTGTCCAGTGGTTCTATCGTTACCAAAAAAAGAAATGCCGTCTGCTTTATTAGGTTTGGTGGTACCTGGTATTACATCGTTATAATCTAAAGATTTAGAAGAACGTGGCAAACGAAATGGTAATTTTTTTTCACCTGCTATTATAAATAAAAATAATAATGTTAGTGTTAAAAAAATTAGATCAGTAAATTCTGCATATAAAAATAATGCCACAATCCCTGTTGTATTTAAGGAGACAGAAGCAACCGGATCCGATAAAAACTCTTTAGCCCTTTCTCCTAAGGGACGAGTATCTCTAGCAACCTGTTGCGCGCCATGCTCATGTTTTTCTTCTAAACCGCGAATAGCCATAATTTTTATTATAGTTTTCTTATTAAGATATGGCTTAGAGAACGCGATCTATTAGCTGGTACTACATTGGGCTATTCTCAGATATACTAAACGCACATGAGTTTTCGGTGCTCTAAAAAACAAGGAGTGTTGTTTGAGCCTCTTTGGACTCTAGTTGTTCTTTGCTTTGCGAAAGGCGAGTTTCACGACTTGTTTTTTAGAGCACCGAAAATTCATGTGCGATCAGTATATATTTAATTCTCCACTGCCCCTTTAGATTCTTCTAATAATTGATGTTTTTCATCTTCGCCTGGCACATAAATAATATCATTTAGTGCTAACTGTAGAGCTTTAACTGCTTCTTTTACATATGGCACACTTAATCCTCGTCCTAAAGATTTTTCTACTAAAAAATGTGCATGCACCCCAGCAGCTTCAACAAAATAGGTTTGTCTACCAGTACTGTTTAGTACATACCAAAATAAACGATCCATTGGTTTTAACCATAAAAAATCAGCTGTTGCTAAAACACCATCTTGCCTCGCTAACAATAATAAATCTATAAAAATAGTAAATTCATAACTATGAGCATGTATTATTTCTTGAATTGGCCTTTGATTATAATATTTACGCCAAATAACATCTACACCAGAAAAATCTGGTACAGCAGATTTTTTATTATTAACCGATAAATTAAGTTGTTTTAAGAGTTCTGCAGCAACTTTACTATCTCTACAACCTCTAGATAAAAATACTGCAAATAATGCACGTTGATGAATAGGTAAAGACTCGGGGGAACGCCATACTTTTCCTAATTGCTTGCTAAAAACCACTTCGGCTTTTTCGTGATCTAAAACCATTTTAAATGTAGGCTGGTTACCATGACTAAAACCACTAGGTCGTTCTACTACAATTTCTATTAATTTATGTTCTTTACAAAAATCTACTGGTGATCTTCCCATTGCCCAAGGACCACTATTGAGAGGGGCATTAACTAGATCTAACCCAATAACTGGATTAATCTGAGGCCATTCTCCACTTTCCTGTCTAGCAAGTCTATGCATGTCGTAACGTTTTTTATACCTGTTAACAACGTTTTTATAGAAACTAAAATAAGAAAACGCTACTAATATTATTATTATTGGATACCTCAAATAATTACCAGCTTCTAAACTTAAATATTGAGCAATATCCATAGTTAAACTTTGATAATCAACTGCTGTTGCAACCTCTAACGCTTTAGCAGTTTCTTCTTTTATAGATCCTAAATTAAATAAATCTAGTGGTAATAATTGTATAATAAAATTAATAACAGTTAATTCAAAAAATCTTAATTTAATAAAACCAATTTTCAATTGAGTTGAAAAAGCTATCCATATTGCAGTACCAACTAGGAAAATTCCTACTATGGCCCACAAAATATTCATTGCATTGTCATCACCTTGTTGAGGTTGACCGCCGCCGCCACCTGCCATATATTAACCCCGCCTTATTCTTCCATTAAGCTATCTAATGACACTATTTGACTAGAACTTGAGGCATGTATAATTTCTAATATAACATCAGTAAAACATAATAATCTTAAAGAAATAGGTATTTTATTATCAAATTGCACGGATACCCCTAACATAGAACCATCTGCCCTTTCAAAAGTTACCCCTAACCCATACCCCATACAAAAAGAACATAATTGATCTGCACGACGCATCAATGCTGGTAGTAGTCCAAGAACTCCAAAAGCCTTTTCAGTTGTAATTTCTTCATTTTTAACTGTATATTTACAATTCATGGCTTTAGCGATGGCAATTATTTGATTAACTATTAAATCCTGCTGCGCTTGTCTTTCTTTTACATCACTATTACTATTCATATATAATAAAATAACTTAAAATAACTTAAAATCAATATGAGAAACAAATATAGCTTAAAAAAATTATTTAATACCTTATTAATAATAACTATTATCAGTACTAACTTTGTTAATAGTGGTTGTTCTAGATTCAAAAACAAATCTGACAATAAATCTAGTAAATTTACTAAATATAACAATATTAGCAACAACAATTCAACTATAGATACTGATATTGGCTCCCAATTAGTTTCTTCTGCTAAATCAATAGAAAAATCTTTAGCTATATTAGCTGCCGCTCAAGAAATAAATAATATCCCTGTTCTAAATACCATTCCTTTAATAACTCCAGAGGGAGGAATGGGAGGAACCGCAGATATCGACTGGACTGGACCACTAGAGCCTTTATTAGAAAAAATTGCTAGTATGACCGATTATACTTTAAAGGTTATGGGAAATGCCCCTTCTATCCCACCTATAGTATCCATAACCCAAGAAAAAGCGATTATTGCAGATATTTTAAAAAATGCCTGCTTACAGGCGGGTCTTCGTACCAATGTAGTAGTTTTCCCTGCTAGTAAAATTATTGAACTAAGGTATCGATTAAGTCCATTGGGGCCAACTGACAGCCATAATAATTCTGATAACAACAATCGCTCTAACAACCGTGATAACTCTAATAAACGTAACCGTCCTGATAATCGTGATTTTTCTGATAACCGTGATCGTTCCGATAATCGTGGTGATAATAATGGATAACTATACTAATCACAATCTAGTTGTAGGTGTTTTAAAAAAACAAGGAGTGTTGTTTGAGCCTCGCGAAGCGAGGCGAGTTTCACGACTTGCTTTTTTTAGAATACCTACAGCTAGATTCCGATGGGTATATAAAATAATTTTATTAATAATTACACCGCTAATATTTAGTGATTGTTCGAGTAATAAAGCTATTAATGAAAAAAGTTCTTTAAAATCCATTCCAAAATCTAGCAGAATTTTTTCGGTAAATTCTCTTAGAACTCAAGCACTTAGAGACACTGCTCTATCTTTAGGAGCTCGAGGTGGATTATCTTGGCGTACTAAAAATATTCAAACAGTATTATTAAAACATGAAAAAAATTTAGATAAGATATTTAACTTTTATAATTTGTTAGTTGAAGACAGTGTGTTACCACCAGTATTAACTGAAGCCCGTAATGCCCTAAGCTTAAATGGTCCAGATGTAATTCGCATTGCTGATCGTAATTATAAAATTATTCATCAAGCAAAATTTGTTACTACTCCACCTCATTGGCGCTCATATATATGGAAAGCTTTTGAAAAACCAGAAATGCCAGACAAAAGCCTACTACCAAGAAATAAAACTGAACAAGACATTTGGAATAAATATATTGATCAGGGTTGGACAGAAGGTGTAAAACAAGCTGATCTAATTTTCAAAGAAAATTTAAATGTTTTAACTAGAGATTTTAACGGCATGATTCTTTATCGTAAATTATTAGCTCAACAAATGGTTACCCCTCCTTTTGTTTCTAGTATAGAATTAGGCATTACCGGGGATCGTAATAACTTAACCGTTAATGATAGAATTTTAAAAATTACTGCTTTCCCTAGCTTACAAACTGATGGATCCCAATGGAAAACTAAGATTAAAGCTCATGACTGATTTTTTATTACCAGATGAACCAATACGCTTTACTGCTGAAGCGCTAGATCGTTTATTATTACATTGTGTAAATCTAGAGGCATCTGATATTACTTTACAGTCTAATGCTTTCATCATTAGTGAAATTCATGGCAAATTATACAAAAATACTATAAGAAAAATTACGAATACTGAAGTGGGTGATTTGTTAAATATCATTTATGGTGCTAACGGTACTACTCAAATTTATAGTGGTCACGATATAGACACTCATTACGAAATTCGTCCATCACGTACCAAAAGATATCGTTTTAGGGTAAACGCCACTGGCTGCCAAGTAGAAGGCCACGATGGGATCCAAATTACGTTGCGTACCATACCTACTAGTCCACCCGATCTTAATAGTTTAAATTTAGAACCAGAAATTATTGCTAATATGTCTCCATATCAAGGAACAGTAGTGATCACAGGTTCCACAGGTTCCGGAAAAAGTACTTTACTTGCATCAATTATCAAAAGTTTATTAGAAGAAGCTGATGGTAACCGTAAAGTATTAACTTATGAAGCTCCAATAGAATTTGTTTATGATTCTATCGAAACCCCATCTTCGATAATTAGCCAATCAGAAATACCAAAACATTTACCATCCTTTGCATCTGGGGTAAGAAATGCCTTACGTCGTAAACCTCGTTTAATATTAGTGGGAGAAGCCAGAGATCAAGAAACTATCGCTGCGGTTATAGAAGCAGCTCTTACTGGGCATCCAGTTTATACTACTGTCCATAGTAATGGCGTAGCAGATGCAGTAAGACGCATGATTTCAACTTTTCCTGCTGATGAACGTCATAGTAGGGCATTAGATATATTAGAAACAATGCGGTTAGTAGTATGGCAAAAATTATCACCAAGTACAGATGGTAAAAGGGTCGCATTACGAGAATTTTTAGTATTCGATGATAAAATTCGAGATATTTTACTAACTACTGATATTAATTTATTAGCTCAAACTACCAGAAAATTATTGAAGGAATTTGGTCAACCTATGCTAGTGGATGCTAAAAAAAAATTTCAAGAAGGAATATTACCCGAAAGAGAATATAAACTTATAGTAAATCAATCAGAAATATTAGACAAAGATGTGGGATTGTAGAAAAATATGCAACCAATAAATGATGATCGACATTGGCGGGATAGTGCCAGACAGGCCAGATTCTTTTTTGTGGACGCTGCAGCGGCTTTTCCATTTTTAATAATGTTTTTACATCTTAAGTTGTGGACATTCTTATTAGTAATTATACTTATGATTTTTTTTGCAATTCTAGAACGCTTTAAATTTACTATTCCAGTATTTTTTAGATGGTTAAAATCTAGCATAGCAGGACCATTAAAAATGGCTAGACCTTGGTGGAGAGAATAAGTATATGCCAAAAGCATATGTAGAAAAAAAAGCCTTAGATGTATTAAACTTACGTAGTTTCTATAGAAAACTTATTAAATCAATTATATTTTTTTATGCTCTTATGGGGGTATGGTTGTATCAAATAGTCGACTATAATTTTTATTTAACTAAAAATGATTATTTTGTAGTCACTACTTTTGGAAAATTAATAGAACTTTTCCTACAATCATAATATTATGCCAACCGATAATTCATTTAGCTTACAAGATGGTTTCCATTTACTAACTGATAGATTTATTGCTTCTGCTAAAAGGTTTTTTATAAAAAACCCAACTTATATTAAACTTCTTCGGAAAACAACTGATCTGCCTTATTCATATATATCTACCGACAATAAAAAAATATTTGCTATTTCTAGAAATACAATAGGAACAGGCAGCACTGGTAAAGTAAAACTTGCACAAAATATAGATACCAAAGAAATAGTTGCTGTTAAAATACTCTTTTTTAACGTAAATAATCTAGCCGATTATAATAATAATTCTTGGAAACAAGACTGTGAAGAAGAAACAGAAACACTACAAGAATTAGGACAACTACATGCTACAGTAACCAGATGGTGGAGTAACCTTATAGGAATAGGATTACCACACCACTCAACTAATGGCTGGATCAATAAACACGAAAAAGATCTTAGTCGCAAACAGTTGCGATATAACCTTAAATACTATATTTTTACCGATTACCACGATGACTATTTAACACTATACAATTATTTTAAAAAAAATAATCCAACTATAGAAAAAATGTTAGAAATAGTTATAAAAGTATTAGAACAGCTAAAACTAAAATTACATAATAAAAATATGCTTCATTGTGATTTTAGTGGTAATAATATTTTAATAAGAGATAATGAAAATGGAGAAATAGAGGTCAAATTAATTGATTATGGTTTTGCTGGTAAAGTAAAAAATGGCATAAAAAAATATCCAATATTAGGTTATACATTTGATGAACATAGTTATGTCGCTCCTGAATCCGACTATATGCTGGTTCTTAAGGAAATTCTTCCAGAAATTAGTAAATATATCGATAAAACTATTCTTAAAGAAATTCATAGATTAGCTATAGATGGTCACGGATTTAATACTACAGCATCAGATCTATATAGTTTAACATGGAGTGTTTGTGCTTATGGAGGACATCACCCTACCTTACTTGAGTTATTCGACGATATTCGTGAAATAAACCCATACGCTAGGCCAACAATAGATACTATTATTAACAGGTGCCAAGTAAAGCTGCAACATTTACTACAATTAAAGTTAGAACGAAAACAGCAAGATCTACAAGAATTAGCTTTAGATAGGGAAACTATTGTTTATCCTTCTTATCCTACTACTAACAGTCCAGATATCACTCCAGATTTTTCTAGTGTGTTCAAAGATTTAGGGATAAGTTGTTGTAGTCCGGAACAGCTAAGATACCGAGATCTTTATGATGACGATGATAGTCCGATCTTAACTTCTTATAATCATAAAAGTAATATGCATACTAGTGATTCTAGAAATACTATAACTTCTTCTAATTCGAGTAATGCTCTAAGTGCTTGTAACATAAGTAGCGATAGTTTAGACGATCCTCAAAAAATAAGTCTTCGCCCCTTAGTTTAAGTGATCAACAAGTTTAATATGTAATTCTTTAAGCTGTTTTGCTGTTACATTACTTGGTGCATTCATTAATAAGTCTTCGGCACTTTGGTTTAATGGAAAACAAATTACTTCACGAATATTTGGTTCATTGGCAATTAACATAACCATGCGATCTATACCTGGTGCTAAACCACCATGAGGTGGGGCACCAAATTTAAATGCATTAATAAGTCCACCAAACTTATCATCTACCACTTCTTTAGAAATTCCGACAATAGAAAATGCTTTATACATTATTTCTGGTTTATGGTTACGAATAGCGCCACTACATAATTCAATACCATTTACTACTATATCATATTGAAAAGCTTTTAATGCTAATTGTTTCTCTACAGTATCAGCAGCTAATAGTGCCTCTAAACCACCCTGCGGCATAGAAAATGGATTATGAGAAAAATCTATTTTTTTCTCATCAGAATTCCATTCGTAATAAGGAAAATCGATAATCCAACAAAATTTATAAACATCTTTCTCGATTAAATTTAAATCTTCTCCTAATTTAGTACGAATTTTTCCGGCCATTTTAGCGGCTAATTCTGGTTGTTCGCAAATAAAAAATACTGCATCATTATTTTGTACATTAGTTATAGTTTTTATTTGTTGTAATTCATTAGCAGTTAAAAATTTTGCAATTGGTCCTTTGCCACTGCCATTTTCCTCAAAACAAATATACGCTAATCCTTTAGCCGCTAATTCAGTCTTAGCAAAATCTGTTAATTTATCAAAAAAACTTCTTGATTGAGAAGTAGCATGAGGCGCAGGAATTGCTCGTACCACACAATTTTTACTAATTGCAGTTTTAAAAGTAGTAAACTCAGAATTTCTAAAAACTTCCGTTACATCACTAATAATTAATGGATTTCTTAAATCTGGTTTATCGGTACCATATTTTAACATTGCATCAAAATAAGTAATTCTAACAAATGGAGGAGGAGTTACTACAAAATTAGAAAACTTTTTAAAAGTAGCAAATAATACTGGCTCTATAGCAATAAATACATCATCCTGAGTTACAAAAGACATTTCTATATCTAATTGATAAAATTCTCCTGGAGCTCTATCTGCTCTAGCATCTTCGTCTCTAAAACATGGAGCAATCTGAAAATACTTATCGAAACCAGACATCATCAATAATTGTTTAAATTGTTGAGGTGCTTGAGGTAAAGCATAAAATTTACCAGGATGTAACCGACTTGGTACCAAAAAATCTCTAGCACCTTCTGGAGAGCTAGCAGTTAAAATAGGAGTTTGAAACTCCATAAAACCTAGTTGTTGCATCGAACTTCTAAGGTAAGAAATAATATTATTTCTTAAAATAATATTATTATGTAGTTTTTCTCTACGTAAATCTAAGAAACGATATTTTAATCTTAAATCTTCTGGAAATTGTAAATCGCTATTATTGATATTAATTGGTAATAATTCAGCAACTGATTCAACCAATAATTCTTCTATAACAATTTCTACTTCGCCAGTTACTATATTTGGGTTAACGGTATCTAATGATCTAGCAACTACCGTACCTATTACAGTTATTACTGTTTCAAAACTTAGTTTACTAAGGTTAGAACACCTTTCTGGATCTGATGTTACAATTTGGGTAATACCAAAATGATCGCGTAAATCAACAAAACAAATACTGCCATGATCACGTCTTCTATGGACCCACCCTGAAAGTTTTACTTTTTCGTTAATATGAGATTTATTTAACTGATTACAATTGTGTGTTCTATATTTATGCATAATCCTCCACTCGGAACGCGCACGAAATAATTTTAACATTTTGAAAATTACCAGGCGACTGTTTAGCGCTATTTTTTAGCTAAAATCGCCTGGTAATTTTACCATAAATGTTAAAGTTATTTCGTACACATTCCCCAGAGGAGGATTATATTAAATAATCACTTAAAATCCAAGATAATAACGGTAAGGAACCACATTCCTTTGAGTTGAACAAGACGGTTGTAAGGCTACCCTAGTATCCATTACATAAGTTGATGTATAAGGACTAACTTGACTGAACCGCATCATTGGTGAGCCATAAACACTTCTTGATAACATATTTGCATTACCATGTAAACATCTTGCAATTGCATGCCCCTTACAACAAGCATGATTTGGTAAAGTAGAACAGCTCCTGCTACTAGGCTTTTTATTATATTGTCTAGTTAACTGCAACATGCCACCATCTTGATAGTTAAGTCTACATAAGTGACGTTTATCAAAAAACTGATATTTAATAATGCTTTGTTTCTGCGGATCTGATTCTAATCTTAACATTCCTTCAACAATATCAACATAAGAGGCCCCTTCGGCAGGCCCTGCAAGAATAGCATTCAAAACTAATTTTTTAACTTCTTCGGCAGTAGAAGTTAATGTTGCCGCATTTTTAACTGAATTTAAATTAAAAAAATCTACTAAAATATCGTATATTGCTCCAGTAAAAACATTAGAAAGTTGATGTACTTCAAAGTCTGTATAGTTATTTGTAGCCTGTTCCAAAGTTAAATCATTATCAGCATCACGTAACGCAAATTCTCCCATGGCTTGACCAAATTGCTCTGCTAAACTGTTTAAAAAATTTCGTTTGTGTAAATTACCGTTTGTTTGTTCAATTAAAGTCTGGCTGACTTTTGGCAAAGATAATAGCAAAAACATTGCAGTTAAATCGCCAAATGATTCATGTAAAGCACCAGTTTCTGGGTTAGGATAAAGATTTCCATCTTTTCCTAAAATACTAGGTTCAAAATAGCCTGGCATTAAAGCATCTAGTATCGCATGACCAGTTTCATGTGCTACCACATCTAAAGATGCAGCGGTATACACTATTCTTCCAAATTGATCAAAAAAATAAAAAAACTTTAATGCTTGTTCTTCACGTGCATAAAAGGCATTTTGTTCCATGCCAGCATAAACATTCACTGTTAAAGGTGCTCCAGCTCCCCACTGCCAATTTAAGAATTGATGAGTTGGATTAATATTTTGTAAAGTTTTTTGATACATTTTTATTACTAGATTTACTATAACAAAAGCATTAGTAATATTAAATTCTTTAGTAAGAGGAGAAAATATAAAGTTTCCATCTGAATTTGGGTTTACTTGATAAACACTCGTAACCATTGAATTGGTCAACCTATTTCCAGTAACAGTAATTTCTGCTGCTCCTACCCCTTCTCCTGTAATATTAAGTGTAGAAGGATCTTGTAAATAAAAAGTAGCTAGAGCTGTTCTACTCGGACTATAAGCCGCATCAAAAGTAGGAAAAAATCCAATAGGTAATTCTGGTATTCTGTATGTATTATAAATAGTATTTGGAAATAAATTATGATGAACAGTAAACGGCATATAACCCTCCACAAGAGATTGTTAATTATTGTCGTGAATTGTAATATATAGTTAATCATTATAATTTCGTCAAAACTCATATGTGATTAGTATATAGTAATCGCACATGAGTTTTCGGTGCTCTAAAAAACAAGTCGTGAAACTCGCCTTTCGCAAAACAAAGAGCAACTAGAGGCCAAGGAGGCTCAAACAACACTCCTTGTTTTTTAGAGCACCGAAAACTCATGTGCAATTACTATATCTTGCAGCAGAAAAAGATTATATTTATTGAGTTGTAGAACCTGTTTGACTTGTTGAATCTGGGGTGTTTACTTGATTGGGTTGGTTTGTTGGAGTTACTGGATTTACCGAGGTTGCAGGGTTTATTGGAGTTATCGGAGCCACTGGATTTATTGGGGTTGTAGGAGGAATTACCTGGGTTGATTGATTTACTGGATTTGTTGGATTTGTTGGAATTAGCGAATTTGGTTGTTGAGAAGAAGACCCTAATGGCAGCAAAGAATCACGTGAATCTCGCACACTAATAATTTTAACACCTAAAGGAGCTTCTTGTTCTGGAGCCCTAACTACTGAAATATCTAAGGTTAATTCTGAATCTAATTTAGTTTTCTGGTTGTTAAATTTTAAAATAAACGGCAAAAGTACCTGCCACGCATATCTTCCGTCTACTACTGTGTTATCAACAACTCTAGGTGCTGCTGTAGGCCTACCTGATAAAATCAATTTTTTATTAACTACCTGTTGTATTTGTTTATTTTCAGCAATCATTTTGGAATAACTATTTTTTCCAGCCTCGTTAAAATATTCATCTATTTTTTCATAAATATTGTTATAGTTATGGTAATTAAAACTAAAGCTAACGATCATAGCTTCTGTAACCCAATTAAGTAATTCGGCATCAGTTAATCCTGGTTCTGTTAATGGTACTGGATTGATCAGTTGATCATGGTTGTTTAAAGGAAAATAAATTGGTGCAGGTTTATTTTGAAACTGCACCAATATAAAAGCAACTTGGCACCCTAAAAAAATTAATTGTACCAATATAACTATACGTAGCCAACCTAAAGAATCCCTAGAAAAAACTCTTTTACTAATAACATCAATCGTTGATTCTGATGATTTTGACATAATCAAACTCTAGGCGCTAAATTAACATATATTACAGATAATCCAAAAAAAGGTGATTGTAAGGTATTAGTTC
>CAIVQA010000038.1 GCA_903907935.1 uncultured Francisellaceae bacterium | reverse complement strand
TAATTGACTATTAATTTTAATTAAGTTGTAATAAAAATGTTTGGTATGCATAATTTAAATTTATGCATGTGGTTTAACTCGCCTATGGTGGGGCCAAAATAAAAAGTTAAATGGGGCCAAATTACATTAGCAAACACAGCTGTCTTTACTACTAAAATTCAATTATCATTAGTAGGTGGTTCATTAGGTGGAACTGACAGCTTAATCAGATTAATTGCTGCCGTTGAAAATAACATATTGGTTGATTTTAACTGGAGTAGAGTAGGCGAGTTAATTGAAATCCCAGACATTATTAATAAATATGAAAAAATTAAAAGTTTTAAGCAGCCTTTAGAAATTTCGTATGAATTAAATGGATCAGTAGAGGGTGAAAAATTAAAATATTTAAAGACCGCTATTTTAAGAGAGGCAGAAATAAGGCTATTTAATTGTGATTTAAAAATTACCATTGCTGAAAATTAATATTTGTGATAACTTGTCAAAAAGCTTTAATAATAATTGGAATAATGTTGATTGCCGTGGGGATCTTATGGCCAACATTAAGAAGTTTAAATATTGGCAGATTACCAGGTGATTTAATCATCAAAGGTAAAAAAATTACTTTTTATTTTCCGATTGTCACTTGTATTATTATTAGCTTAGTTTGCATGATTGTTGCTTGGATCTTAAAGAGATGATCTGAGAAAGAATAAAAGTTGTTATTATTTTAGTTTAACTGATTATATGTTTGTTATATAACTGCATGTCTAAATTTTTAATAATGATGGCCAAAGAAACTGGAGTATGATCATTGTCGTTAACTAAAGAACAACTACAATTGGTGATTAATATAGATCGTAAAGTAGATCAAATTATACAAGGTGGTGATGTTCGAGACCAAAGATCCCAATCTATATTCGATATTGAAATGCGGTAAAGAATTGGATGCGCTGTGTGATCAATACGAAGGGTTTTATTTAATAATGAAATTACTGGAACAGTTTGCAGAGTGTTCAGCTAGAGGTGTTATACCGAAAAGTAACGAAGAATTTGTAGCTAATTGGAGAGATTGAGCCAACCTCAATAACAAATTTGTCTGCATATTTTTTTCTTTATTTCGAGCATGGGTTATTTGGCTTGCTTTTGCAATTCTTCCACTTCCAAAATAGTTAGTCCAGTAGCATAAGCAATAGCAGACACAGATAATTGTCCTTGTTTCAGCAAGTTAATAGCTATAAGATTGGCTTTTTTAATTTCGCCTTTAACTTCTCCTTCGGCAATACCTTTAGCTATGCCTTTGGTTATACCTTCTTGCTCAATCTTGCGTGCTAATGCACCCATCACGTTCTCCTCTTTAATAAAGTCTATTGTTTCTAGCTCTTTAATAAATTCTTGATCATCTATGATTTTAGCATAATAAAATAAGTAATGTAAACTGCCATATACATAATCTTTAAACCAGCCACCAATCTCCAGAGATTTATTGGTATTAATGTATTCTGCCTTTAGTTTATTAATGATCGAGACTAAAGTTTTTATTGATTGTTTTAAGAACTTTTGATCTCGCACATGCTTCTGCGAAAACTCAAGCAAGCTAATAATATTATGCTTTTTTATTGCTTGATCGGACATAATTGTTAGATCTATTAAATGTGCAGGTCTCGCAAAAGTTTTTTGCGCTAGGGCTGGATCATTAAATAATTCTATAATATTCAAGGTTTTTGGATAGGGACTTTTTTCACCATTATATATGAGCAAAGGTATTATCACTGGAATTTTTTTATCTTTTGGATGTTGTTTTCTGTGATTAGCAATTATAGATAATTGGTATTCGACCATTCTTATTGGTAGATCCCAAGTTGCAGTCGACATATGCTCTATGAGTGTGTAAAAGTAGCAATGGTTGTTTTTGTTGGATTTTACTCGGTATACAATATCGGAATAGTTGCTCTCTAGTTCTGAAGTTACATAAGAATCATGGCAGATTTCAAGAGTTTGTAATTTAATTGTTTTTAAAATTGGTTTAGGTAAATGGGTAATTAAGAAATCTTTAGCCACTTCTTTGTTACTAAGGCTTAATTTCAAAATCTTATCATGAGGTTGAGTAATTAATTTTTTCATAAAATTTAATAAAAGTTATAATTAGTGGCTATTTTATAGCATATTATAATCCAAACAACCATAAGTTTAAGTAGATAAAATAAAATTAATTAAAAATATAGCAATTATGATTTAATATTTTTGGGGTTTTTGGCATGTTTTCTAATAAAATAAGCTTTACAATGTTTTTTCCAATTTTAATGATATGCTCTAAATCTTGTAAATATTCTATCAAGTAAGACATGTTTTTTAATTTTACTGATTTTGAGTGGTAATGTTTTTCTTTAATAATACTATGTAGCCTTATAATAATAGCATCTAAATCAAGAGAGATTGCTTCTAATTTTTCTTGTATGGTTTTCATCTATAAATTCCAATAAAATAATAATCATATGTTTATGAAAATAAACATTACTAACTTTCTATTAAAAAAAGCTTGTTATTATTTTTATTGTCTATAGAGTATTTTAAACTCTCTTAATATAATAAATTACCAGGTTTTAATTAAAAACCCAATAAGATTAAAGATAATATTCGCAATTTAAGTAGGAAAGGCATGTCAACATTGGTATATAAGCATTGTATTCCTTGTGATAGCAAGATCCATTTATTAACTATTGAAGAAGCCAGAGACATGTTGTGTAAAGTTTCAGGATGGGAACTTAAACAAGATCCATATAGAATTTACAAATGCTTTCGGTTTAAAAATTTTTACCAAACTATATCTTTTGTTAATGCTGTAGCATGGATAGCCAATCAAGAAAATCATCATCCTCGTTTAGAAGTAGAATATAACACATGCAAGGTAGAATATTGGACACATAGGATTAATGGTTTATCTGAAAATGATTTCATTTGTGCTACTAAAATAAATCATTTATAGATCACAGGAAGTTACAGCATAATTTTTAATTCTTCTAACATTGTTTTAAATGCAGAAGCATAAAACATTGGAGTAAATTCAAAAATCTGATATTCGCCAAGATGTCTAGTTACGAAAAGATCGTTATTTAATATGTTTTCTAATGTTAATCTATTATCACTTTTAGCTATTATCAAGCCACCTGTTTGAGGCGTTTGTGGACTGGAAGCTATAAAAGTGCCATTTTTATAATTTTCATGCTGTATTACAACGGAGGTTTAAGTGAATCATTTTGAAATGATAGTTTATGATATTTTTTATTTGAGTAATAATAGGATGGTTTTTTCAGGCAAATTTATTTACGAAAACAGCGTGCATTTACCAATAGACGTTACTATTTTTGTCAACCAAAAACCAGTTAGTAAAATAAAATTAACAGTATTGCCAATTTCGGTTGGAGCTAATGTTAGAAGAGATATTGATGATATAGAAGCATCAGAACAAATTGATTTGAAGTTTATAAACTGGAAAAAAGATAGTGTTATACTTAGAGAAAACTGATTTCATAGTACCGTTATTCTCTGTAGTATCAAAAATAGTGTAATCAATGTAAACAACGTGAATAAATAACGTGATAGAATAATTTATTTGCATTGATTACACGAGGTGCAGAATGAAGGTACAAATCATTTGGAGCATTCTG
>CAIVQA010000037.1 GCA_903907935.1 uncultured Francisellaceae bacterium | reverse complement strand
TCTTGTGCCAAAATAGCACAGCAAGTTAACATATCAAAAACAACGCTTTATAAATATTTAAAATTACGTAACGTAGAAATAGGCAAATAAGCGTGCCATTTAATTACAAAAAATGTGCCAAATAATTAGCAAAGTTACATTATTGGTTTAACTTTATCTTAAAAACCATTCTTGAAATTGTTTTCTTAATACCCTATACTAAAATGAATTTTGAGAATAAGAAGAATTTACAAATGCCAACAATCAGTACATTTTATGGAATACTAATTCAAATGTTTTGGGGTGATCATGCTCCACCACATTTTCATGTATTATACGCTGAGTATGAAGTTCTGATTAGTATATCTACTTTGGAAGTTATTAAAGGTAATATGCCCCGCAGAGCCTTAGCTTTAGTTTTAGAATGGGCGTCCGAACATCGGATTGAATTACTAGAGGATTGGAAATTATGCGAACAAAATCAAGCATTGAAAAAAATTCCACCATTGGAATAGTTTGCACTGCTCCGTGGCGATTAACGAAGGTACAGCCTTTAAACAATTATAAACTTAAAGTTAAATTTACGGACGGAACAGAAGGTATTGTTAAAATGTCTAATCTAGTTATGAGTGATAAAGCCGGTGTATTTGCAATTCTAAAAGATTTAAAAATTTTTAATCAAGCTTACCTTGTACATGGCGCAATTACTTGGCCTGGAGAAATAGATCTAGCTCCTGACGCTATGTATGATGAAATTAAACATAAAGGTGAATGGATATTAAGGTAAAGAAGAATTATGTTAATTGGTTATGCACGCGTGTCTACTCAAGATCAAAATTTGGAGCTTCAACTCTCAGCTTTAAATAATCTTGGTTGTGAAAAAATTTATCAAGATAAAATATCTGGTGCAAGGAATAATAATCGACCAGGACTACAGCAAGCTTTAGATATACTACGTGAGGGCGATACTTTAATTGTTTGGAAGTTAGACAGACTAGGTAGATCTGTTAAAGGACTTATAGAGTTGACCAGTAAACTTCAACAGAAGAATATTCATTTTAAAAGCCTTACAGATAATGTAGATACAGCCACTACATCAGGTCGTTTCTTTTTTCATATGATGGCTAGTCTTGCTCAAATGGAGAGAGAGCTAATTGCTGAAAGAACAAAAGCTGGTTTAGCTGCTGCTAAAGCACAAGGAAGAATTGGTGGACGAAAGCGCAAAATGACTACTAGCAAGATAGAATCTGCAAAAAAATTACTTGCTTCTGGTTCGTTGCCAAAAGATGTAGCACGTAATCTTGGTATATCTATTCCAACTTTGTATAGGTGGATCCCTGCATCAGAAAACTATGCTTAATACTAGCTAATGATGCATTAAAACTATATATCAGCATCATACTGATGTTTAACGGCTTGCGATAGTCGTTGCGCTATTAAAGCATTCAAACTAATTCCTACTCGTGCAGCTTCAACTGCTAATGCGCGGTGAATTCTTCGATCTACTCTAACATTAAATTGTCCACTATACTCTTTTTTAGATGGGGCAATAGGAATTTCATCTCCATGTTTCTTATAACTTTTTTTCATTGCTGACCAAGCTATTTCTAATTCAGCAATAGCTTGTTCTGCTGTACGACCACACGCTGAAACATTTGGTAGTTCAACAAAATGAGCAACATAATCCCCGCTACTGTCTGTAACAATATGTATACTGAAACCGTCAAATTTATCAATCATCGTTTTGCTCCTCCTCCAATCTCAATAAAAATTGTTTAACTTGGTATCCTTTAGCCTTCCCATTTCTATTTTGAACCGATATTCGATATGACTTTGGTGAATACCATATTTGATGGCTGCCAGATTGATGATCTTTTTTCCATCCGTAACGTAACATCATTGTTTTAAAATCTGTAAAAGATAATCCATCAGGGTTATTTTTAGCATCAATTAACAGTTTCTCTTTTTTGCTCACTATGTAACTATATATAGTTACATAGTGTTTTGTCAATATTGTTAACTCTACAACTTGTTTATTCTCAAAATTCATTTTAGTATAGGGTATTAAGAAAACAATTTCAAGAATGGTTTTTAAGATAAAGTTAAACCAATAAATCCGTTAAAATCGGTGGCAGGCTCTTTTGTTATCAAAAACGGTCGTTTTTGATAGGGTGTTTATACTAAGATTTTAAATTATAAATATGTTTTTTGAAAATATTTCTAATATTTTAAAAATGGTTTAATTTGCATATTAACGTGACGTTTCTTAGTAATCTCAATATCACCTCAACGCTAATCTAAATTGATCCAAATTCTGCTAAAAAAGTGATCCGCCCTTAAAAGAAATTTCATGCTTATCCGAAAAGTACCTGTAAATGATATTAATAACCATTTTATATTTCATTTTCTTTGTATCATTATGATATAATAATAGAGAAGAAGGAGGGTATATGCTACGAACAATGACACTCTATAATAATAAAAAAGAAATTGAAAAAGCTATTGGTTTAGATAAATTAAGATTTTTAGCAAAAATTAAAGCTATGCAGGAGAAATGGAAAGCATTGTCTAAAAAAGATGAATATGAAGAAACAAGAATTATTTCTCCATATCTTTTTAATAAAACAAAAAGAACTCCAGTAAACACATCAATTTTATCGGATAATTTAGAGTATTTTAGAGAAAATTATGTTAAAGAATATAGTGATCGCAATTTAATAGAACTTTTGGAAGTCGCTTGTTTAAGTGGATCTAAAATTGTGGCTGAATTTTTATTGGGCAAATTAGAAAAAACTTATTCATCGAAAGACTGTCAATTTGTTTTGAATTATGCTGCTGCTTCTTTTAATATAAATTGGGTTAAAGAAATAGCTGAAATAATGTCAAAACAAGGAATCATGATTCCAAATCATATCTATTCATCTATGAATTCAGACGAAATGATCAAAGAAGTTATTAAAGTATTTGAGGCTAATTCGGGAGGGAATCGTCCTGTTTTGGCCTTTTAGAAAATTAGTGCTAAATTTAAATTATTTACAAGCAATTAACTTTTTATTTATGTAATTTACACGCCGAGTAATTTTAATTGGTTACAGCGAATATATGTTTGACCCATCAGAAGAAATAACATCTTTAACACAAGCTCTAATTACAGAAGATACAGAATTAGATATAGTACTTCAACCATCTACGTTAAAAAGCGCTCCTATAGATGATGATGACGATAACGAAATATGGGATCCTGATGAAGATAGTAGTTCTGATAGCGAAGCACAAAATAAATGGTATAAAAAATTAGTCAAGGATTATTTTGTTAGAAGCGAACAAAATTTCGCAAAAGCTAGAGAATTATACAAAACAGTACGACAAGCAACAGATAGTAAAACAGCTGTTTTTTACAAGTTAAAAGATAAAAATATTATTTCTGATGCCTTTGATAAGATAGAACGTGTATTTACTCAATGGCTACTAAATACGAGCCACACACAAACTAATGAATTACGTATAGAAGAGTTAAGGAAACGACTAATGGCAGCGGCTACTAAGCCGACAGCGCAAAAACAAGATATAAAGATTGTTGATGGTTTACTAAAAAATATAGAGGAAATTAAAAAATTTTTCTTAAATAAGGAAATTAATAAACAAAATATAAAAGAAATGTTTACGCAACTAAAATTAAAAGAAATTATCTTGGAAAAGGAATATAAAGAATTCTTTAACATTAATATGACTCAAGAAGAAATGAAAATGACTGGTGCTCTTTACTGTCCTGGTATTTTACATTGTTGGGGAACGAACTTATCCTGGGCATTAGGGCATATTCAAAAAGGTAGTATGTTTTTGGTAGGCTCGAATATTGTACAAAATAAATTTCGCAGAACAATCAATAGCCAACAAGAACATTCTGCTTTCCTTAGAGAAATTTGTATTGCTCTGAAGGTTGGATACACCTTGTCGTCAAGAGGAGGTAAAATAACCTTACAACCGCTTGGTTTATCTAGGGAATATCTGCAGAATCTTGATACTACAGCAAAGCCTGGAAATGGAATCAATCCATCTTACGATGAAATAGAACATTTTTTTACCAGTCTAAAAAAATATATTGAACCTGGTAAAGATTTTGATTATAGGTATGAGACATTAGAACTACAAAGAGCACGGTTACATGAATTAAGTACAAAATTTATTTCATCGCCAGATAATCCTGTTTTACAACCTGTTGAAACAACCCAAACACCAAACGCTCCACTACAAACAATATCTAATGAAAAAGAAGAAAGAAGTGTAAGGTGTCCCCCAATCAGTAAACCCTAATTCTAAATTGTAACTGTTTTCATTGTTTCTCAAAAACCAACGTTTATGATAAAAATGACGGCCGGCTATACAAACCAGTATTTTGGACTCAGTTAAATTACGTTTTTAGGAGTACCTCGCCACTAAGCTCACCCGATTCTTTACTGTAAAAACCTTCGAAATAAAAAATTAAAGCTAAAAACTAAAATAAATTATTAGTAAACCTAAACCCAAAAAGCTTTATTACACCTAACGCACCACGGCGCTTTCTGTAAAAACACTGGAAAAATCAATGTTTTTGTGGTTTTGCCTTGTTGTGTTTCAAAGAAAAATTTTTGTAAAAATTTGTATTCCAAATTATCCCAAATGTATGCCAAATTTATCCCACACAATTGTCCTTTATAACTTATTGGTTTATAAGGATTTTCTTAAAATGGTTCTTCTTGATTGGGATAAAGTTGGTATATATTTGGGATGTTTTGAACTATTTTTGGGATAATTTGGTATATGTTTGGGATAATCTGACATACAATTTTTTCATTTAGAATATGGTTTTTTATTTGTTGCAGATTTTTGGTTAATTAACAGACTGTTGTTTTTCTGGGCAAATTTTAGAAAGGACTTCGTTAGTTTTGTTGAAAACTGTTTCAATCATTGTTTCGGCGTCTTCAATATTTTCGCGAACTAATTGTTTAAGCAACCCACATATAGTGAGCTGCTGTTCCATACTAATTTTTTGAGCAAAAGATGGTATGGTGTTTTCTGGTTGAGTCAAAGAACTTTCAAAAGCGTTTTCAATTACATTTCTGATTAATGGCGCAACTCGTACTTTTAACCTAATTGCTTCTGAACTTAACCAAGAATATAGGTGTTGATCTAAGCTAATACAAAGTTGTCGATCTTTGTTTTTTTGATCATCAAGATTTAGCTCTGTTAGTAAAGTATTAGTTTCTTGAAATGCTTGATCGCGAATTTCTTCACCATTTTCTTGTGTGGCTATAACAAATTTTTCTAACAGTTTGGCAGCAAAAATAATGTAACCCATTTTTGATCTATAGCTTTTGGTTGTGCATTGGTTTTGGTTGGGCTTAATACGATTAAATTCAAGATGACCTTGTTGCATTTTTTCGTACAATAAGTCCCTAATAAATTCTGAGATAGTATTTCGATTACATTGACAACAATCAACAATCCATCTTACTAAATATCCGTTAAATCTTACACTAGCAGTGATCATATGATTACCTTTTGCATAAACTCCATTCTTCAAGAAAGCATACTATCAAAACGGTTGTTGCGCAGCAACATATAAGTGCGCTTTCGCTCCTTTGTCGCTGCTAGGTTAGCGTGTATGTTGGTATGCTATGCGGTTTTTTAATTCTAACGAATTTGCTTTAATCTTTAGTTGCTGAGCTGTAGTTTTTAACTATAAGCAAAAAACTTAGCTAAAAAAAATAGAAGGTGAAAAATAGAAAGTTAAAATTAAGGAAATGGTTAAGGCAAGATAAAAAGTTTTATTGCTGTACGGTTTGTTTGGTCTGATGTTTAGTTGCTTTTTTAGTGCTATTAGTCATCCACCCAATAGCAGTGCTTTTAAGAAGATCATTAACATTTAAGATTCGTTTAGTGCTGTAAAAAATTATGTTTTTTATTTTTACTAAAACCTTGATTTTTTCAGTAAAACTATATTATCATAAAAAAGCAACCATCCGGCTAACTGTTTGTTATTTTTTGTTAGCAGATTAAATAGAAACGCCAAAAATTTAATGAAACATCTCTACAAAAAAGCCGCTATAAATAATTTTCAACGAGCGAGCACCAGACAGACAGCTTACAAATTAAATCGGCGTTACGTTTGGCTGGATTAATTTTTTTGGCTTACAGCAGGTTACAGGAAATTATTTCATGATAACTTTAGGTAATATGCTGTTTGGGCGGTATGAAAGAACTATGAATTATTCTGTGTTATAACACTTACAACAAAGAGAGGGTGGAACGCTTTTTGATGGTTTATAGTTTCCACACAGAAAGTTTGGTTGGGAGGTATGGTTAAAGGCGTCAAATTTGCGTTTAGCAACATTTTCTCAACCTTGCTGTACAAAACCCCTTGCAAATTTATTATCGGCCTTTAAATGCAATTTTTAGTTTTTGTTTTCATTGTTTGTATTTAAAATTTGTTTTTGTTTGGTTGGCCATATAGCTATATCAAAATATTCTTTTGCAAGCGCCAGCGCTTTTTTTCTCCTAGAGATCTCAAAAACCTTTTCTGGCATACCTTCAGGACGCAAATTATCATTTTGATTTAACTCTAAAAGTTCTTTGTCTGACAAATTGTTTAGCCATTCTTGTTGCGCAAAATCCTTAGTTTGAG
>CAIVQA010000036.1 GCA_903907935.1 uncultured Francisellaceae bacterium | reverse complement strand
TCTTTATATATTATATATTATAATGAGTACCTTAAATCATCAATTTTTTACTTATTGGTTTAATGATAATTTAACGATAAATAATTATTTTTCATCATAATAAAATATTATCACCTTCTATGGTTTTACAGAAAATTCGTGGGATCATTCAACTTGGTTTTGTCGCAATAATAATGCTTGGAACTATAAATTATTTAGTTTCTAATATTACTTTCATTCATTCATTATATGAGAGTTACAACAGTTATCATGAGCATTAGTTTTAAGGGTAGGCATTTTTTAAAAGATATTATTTTAATGGCAGTTAGATGGTATATTGCATACAGCCTAAGCTATAGAGATATTGAAGAATTAATGTCTGAGCGTGGCATTAGCATAGATCATTCAACAATCAATCGTTGGGTTATAAAATATTCTCCAGAACTATTGGAAAATTTCAAATCCAAGAAAAAACCAGTTAATAAGAGCTGGCGTATGGATGAAACTTACGTAAAAGTTAAAAGTGAATGGTATTATTTATATCGTGCAGTTGATAAATTTGGAAATACTATAGATTTCTTATTAATTAAAAATAGAAACAAAAAAGCTGCTAGAAAATTTTTTAAAAAAGCCATTAAATCAAACGGAATTCCTGAAAAAATCACTATAGACAAAAGTGGTGCTAATAAAGCTGGTATTGATTCTATCAATAATATGCTAAAAAAAGATCAACGAATAGCAATTAGACAAGTAAAATATTTAAATAATATAGTGGAACAAGATCACAGATTTATAAAAAAAATTGTAAAACCTACTAAAGGATTTAAATCATTTGCTTCTGCATCAGCCACATTAAGTGGTATTGAATTACACCATATGTTAAGAAAAGGTCAACATAAACCAACTAGTCTTAAAGTATTTCAACAATTTTATTCGTTAGCAGCCTAATTACATCCAAAACGTTTGCGTTGTAAAAAGGCTGTAATTATCAGAAAATTTTGCGACAGAGCCTTCCAAAGCTTACAAAAAAATATAGATACTACAACTAGTGGTGGTAAATTAATTTTTCATATTTTTAGTGCTTTAGCAGAATTTGAGAAAGATATAATACGGGAACGCACCAATGCTGGGTTACAAGCTGCGAGAGCACGCAGTAGGCTTGGAGGTAGACCTTATATATTATCCCCTCAAAAAATTGCTAGATTAAAAAAACTTTATGATGATAGAAAAAATACGGTTATAGAAATATGCAAAATTTTCAACATCAGTAGACCAACTTTTTACAATTACCTAAAAGTGAAAAATACAAAAATTAAGATAAAAAAACCTAAAACTACTAAGCAACCTAAAAAATCATAAGTGTGTCAAGAAGTGGCTAATATACTTTTCACCAGCTTTTGCAGTTACTCACCTTTTTTACTGCTAGTAAAACACAATTTGAGTTACGGTAGAATCATTAGAAACAACTTGGAGAGTAATTTGTTTACGTTGTTCAAATGTTAAGTTTTTGGCTTGATAGGACTGTATACTGTAATAACTATTTTTGAAAAGTGTAAAAAGGTTGATTATACATGCACTTCAAATCAAAGGCTAGTTGCATAAATAGTGTTTATTGAGTAATACCTTAATTTAAACAGTGTCTGTTTTTCTCTATGTGTCTAGTACTTTAATTTTTTGATTGAATTTAACTATATGTACCGAATTTGGAGGGAGACCAGTCTTTGCTATCTTTAATCCTTGCTTGTAGTAATTAATACTTTGAATCCTATATTTCATGCTTTGTTTAATATTATTACTATTTTTAGCAATGATTACTTTTTTTGAGTATAAATCACCTAAAAACTCTAATGAAGTTATTATCTCAAGGTGTTGTTGCAACTCTAATATATTTTTAGCTTGATTTAATAAAGTTTCAGCAACTTCTAGTTTACCTCCTAAAAGACAATTTTCTCCTAAAGCATTTAGTACTTTAGCGGTTTGTATATGATCGTTACCATAATGTTTCTTATATATTGTAAGACTTTGTTCTAAATTATGTTTAGCCTGCTCGTATTTTTCAAGATCAGTATAAAATTGACCTAAATATAGCAAATTAGTTCCTATATCAATTGAATCTTGTAAACAATATTTTTTATGAATCGCCAGGCTATCTGTTAATATTTTTTTGGCTTCATTATAATCTTTCAGTTCTCTGTATACATTACCTAAGTACATCATTACCCAAGCTACATGAGGATGGTTATTTGCACCATAATATTTATTGTATTTAAATAAACTCTCTTCTAAAGTATCTTTTGCTTGAGTATAGTTCCCTAGAATACTATCAATAACTGCTATACGAGATAAGCCCCAGGTTATGTTCATATCGTCTTTAAGATTATTATTTTTATAACAACTAATAGCTTGCTCTATTAATTCTCTGGCTTGTCGATAATCTCCAAGTTCTATATATACAGTCCCTAAATAAATGGTAGAAAATGCAACATTTATATCATCATCATTTTTTTTAAAAATCTCTATACTTTTATTAAGGTAATCTTTAGCTAGACTATAATTTCCTATATTCCTATTTAATACCCCTAAATATCTTAAAGTTATAGCAATACTAATATGATTTTTTTCATATTTTTGATAAAGTTTAAAACTTTCTTTAAGACAGTCATTAGCTTTATTATAATAACCCAATTCCCCATACATTTCTCCTAAGCAAGTTTTAGCCCTAGCAATTTTGAGGTAAATATTTTTCAAATCTTTTGTCTTTATGCTTGCATTAATGTGCTTCTTTAGTATTGCAATACTGCTTTCAAGCAATTGTTCAGTTTTTTTATTATAAAGTTCCAAATTACAATATATTCCTCCTAACATAGCACCTATAGATCCTATAATCTCGTCAGTTAGTATGTCATGATTTAAAAACGTCTCAATATGCTCCGATAATACGCTAAATCTCGAGTAATCTTCTCTGTCTAGTAGTATGTATATGTAGCTTTCTAATAAATTTGCTATTTGTGACAAAAATTCTTTATTTGTACTTAAATTTAATTTTTGCTTAATGTAAGTGAACATTATTGTGTGAGTATCTGTATGGATTGAAAAAGTTGGACCCAAGACGGAGGATGATTCATTAGTAATAAATAAATACTTCTTTAAATAAAAAATGAAATCATCAACTGTAGTATTATTTTTATAATTATCTAGTAAGCTCCTGGGAATATATTGAGAACCAACCAAACTAACAAAAGCAATAAGATCTGTAAAATCTTGATTATCATCAGTAATATTTTCTAGAAACTTTATAATTGTGTTATAACGAGTTTCCATATAAGTTCCTTCTTCGTGTTGTAATTTCTCTTGGATTTTTTCAAATACTATTCCTATTATAAATGATAATAAAACCATAACTATTAACTGTTTTTTTGCTAAAAAAGTTTCTTTTATTTTCTGCACTAATATAATCGCCAGGATCTGAGCGTAAAACACTCTGTCAATAACATGGAGCATCTCACCTATTAATTCGGCTTCAAAAGAGCCAAAATAAAACATAATGTTCTATTTAACTTATAACAGGAGAGACGCTCATGAATAATATTAACTTATTGGCAATAAATATTGCAAAAATTAATTTTCAATTACATGCCGTTGATATTAAAGGAAATATTGTGTTAAGAAAAAAGCTAACTAGAGATAAATTAATAGAATTTATAGCTAACTTGCCTTCTTGCACTATTGCGATGGAAGCTTGTCCCTGGAGCACGCGGTAGGCTGAGCGGTAGACCTTATCTATTAGCCACTCAAAAAATCGCTATATTAAAAAAACTTTATAATGATAGAAAAAATACAGTTATAGAGATATGCAAAATTTTCAACATCAGTAGACCCACATTTTACAGTTATCTAAAGATTAAAAATACAAAAGTTAATAATATAAAAGCTACAATTATTAATAAAACTAAAAAATCATAAGCTTGTCAAACAACTCTTAATACACTTTTCGTCCGCTTTTGCAGTTGGACCCATATGTCCTAATTCCTACATAACTCCCGACTTAGAAGAAAAATTATCCGATATTTTGTACAAAGCAAAGACCATAAAAAATGCTGATTAGAGGCTAATGGTAACGAATGTGTGTTTTAGGGTTCTTTGTTGCATAACAACGTAACTAGTACATATTATTAATAACGATAGCCTTGACAAATGGTAGCTTTTAAGCTACCATTTAAAGTAAATGGAAATCGCAGTTAAAGAGTATCAAAACCCAGATGGAAAAATACCATTTAAAATTTGGTTTAACAGTTTAAACGATAAAGCTAGTGTAATAGTTAGAACAGCAATATCTAGACTTGAAGCCGGAAACTGTTCTAACATTAAAAGTGTAGGTGATGGTGTTTTTGAACGCATTATTGATTGGGGTGCAGGATATAGAATTTATTTTGCCAAAGAGGACGAAAAAATTATCCTGCTGCTAGGCGGAGGCACTAAACAAAAACAATCTATTGATATAGAAAAAGCAAAGATATTATGGAAAGAATATAAACTCAACAAAAAGAAAGGCAAGTAAAATGGCATTAACAAGAGACTTTAAAAAAACCGTTTTAGAAAGAGCATTAAAAGATCCAAAATTTAGACGTGGCTTATTAATAAGTGCTATTAATGAATTTTTGATTGGTGAGTTTGGCTCTGCAAAAATATTAATGCGAGATTATATTAATGCTACTATGGGCTTTACAAAGCTAGCCAAAAAGATGGGTAAAAATACTAAAACATTACAAAAAATGTTTGGCAGTAGAGGTAACCCAACTTCCAGTAATTTTTGTGCCATATTAAAAATATTACAACAACACGAAAAAATTGAGCTACAAATATACGCTCCTAAAAATCATCCGCGTGCAGCTTAAGAATAACCAGTAATTTAAATAATATTGTTTACACTATTTTTGGTACTACAGAGAATAACGGTTAACTAGAGTATATGTGTAATCAACGTTAAATCGCTATACCATTCCTATTATTCAAAGCATATAACGACAAAACTGTAAACAACGTTATTATGTTTTCATAGTTACCGTTTAAAGTCAAACTATTTTTTATCTGTTATAGAGCAGGGCCCTTTGCCGTTCTCTTCCTCTAGTACTATTTTAGTACTATCGTAATTTTAGCAATAAATCTGCTCCGTAAATGAGTGCCATGGATGACACGAATAGGAGCAGACGACAAACCTGCGAACGCAGGTGCGTCAGTATGGACCAACTATGTTTATAGCAGTTTTACATTGACTTTACCCAATATCACACCACTTTATAAAATTGACTTCTAATAATTCTCATGATAAAGTTGCATACAGCAACTTTGCATTTATTCTGAAATTTCCAATAATTTATTTGTTTATTATAATAGTCTTAATATTAAATTAAATGTAGTAGTATTATGATTCGTTTTGATATAACTTGCCGTACAGTATTTCCATTTGTTTTTTTAATTCTATATTTTCATTGTTTAGTTGTCTAATCCTATCTTTCAATTTTTTATATAAATGTAATTTGTTTTCTTTAGGTGTTATTCTGTTAATAGAATTGTTAGCATTAAGCTTTATGATCTGATCTTTAAATTTCTGTTGTTTATATAGCCAAGTACGAGATACTTTAGCCATTTTTGATACCGTTGAAAAATTAATTACTTTCTTATTAGCTAACATTTGGTTAATTGCTACTTCAACTCTATAAATAGCATCTTGATTCTTCTTTTTGGCAGCATTTATTAGCCCTATAGTTTTATTGTTAGACATTTTCTGATCCCGCTACTGAATGAATAATTTTCTTTAACCTAGTTTTTATTTCAGTGTTTATTTTAATCTGCTTATGCCAATTGTTTTTTTCGGCTAATTCTAATAGTTTTTCAGTAGTTGCTAATTGTTGCTTATGTTGAGCTAAATGTATTAAATCAGTCTTAAAATTAGCACAATTTAAACAAGCATTTGCGTGAGGACAACAATCTTGGCTTAACGGTAAGTTGCAATACCCATTGGGCAATGCTTGGGCCATTACATTGCTTCTTAACCAATTATTTTCATCTAGCTTATAACTATTCATTACTGCTAATGTTTTATCAGTATTGTTTTGAAATGTATTAAATGCTTCCTTTAAAGTTTGATCATGAATGTGAGCGTACCTACTTGTCATTTCAGGGCTTTCATGTCCTAAATAACGTTGCACTATAAATGGCGAAACTCCGGCATTAATCATACGTGTACCAACTGTATGGCGAAATTGATGTGCTTGAAAATACCACACCTTACCATCAGACCCTAAAATATTATTTTCTATTGCTAATTTATTTAAGATCCTATTCAAATTTTTAGCTTTTATACAAGGAGATCTAGAATTAATCATTCCGGTAAAAAGGTACCCATATTGTTCTAAAGAATGTTTGGTTAACCATGTTTGTTGCGTTTTAATAATATTTTCACATTTTTTTGATATTGGTATTAAATATATTTTTTTAGTTTTTTGATCATTAATTTCTAGAAATGGATAGCTAGAATTATCATATTTAAGACAATCAATAGGAAGTGTACATAATTCGCTAATCCTTCTACCGGTTTCTATTAATACTAACACTGCTCGTGCTTGATCTTCTGGCAGCAAATTTATGTGTAAAACTAATTGATCCATAACTGATTCTGGGATAAACCTTGGAATAGGTGGTGTCTTCATTGGCAACATATCTTGCTCAAAAATAATTCTCTTTTTACTAAAAGGGAGCCAACCTTCAAAGACAACCGTTTCTATAAAAGAACGGATATGTATCACAGTAAGACGTTTAGTATTTGGCGCTAAATTTGTAGCTGATAAATAATTCAAAAAAGCCAAAATAAATTCTCTATTAATATTTTCTGGTGAACATTCAGGCTTATGTGCCATTATAAACCATCCTAAACGTACTATAGCGCTATTACAGCTCGTAGCTGTGCTAAACTTCTTGGTATGTAAAATATGTTTAATAAATTTTTTTGCAACTAATTTTAACCATAAAGGGGAGATGGTTGTAAAGTTAAGTTTATACATTGAGTGGATCAAAGTGTTCTTTAATCCTAGATGTTCACAATCCCATATATCTGATTCATATGCGGTTCCCTTAAATTCATTGGTAATATATTCAGAAATTACTTGATTTATAGGTTGAGTGTTTGCCATTATTCTTTCTCCTTCTTTAACTGATAAGACATAAATGCTTCTTTTAAATCTTGAGTATCTAAATGAGAATAAATATCTAATGTTGTTTGGATGTTAGCATGACCTAATCTTTTTTGGATTTTACTGCAATCCCAACCATCTCTAATTAATTCAGTAGCATGGGTATGCCTAAACATATGAGGATTAACGGTAAATCCTACTTTCTTACTTATTTGTAAAAATAAATCTCTAATAGCAATATAATTTAATGGTTTACCAGGAGTTTTAGTTTTTGTTTGAATAAAAACATAGTCTTTAGTGTATTCTCCACATTCTTTTAATACATATTCAGCATATAAACCCATTAATTTTGATGAAATATGCACTATATAAGAAGTTTTAGCTTTACAGCGTGCTCCATTAATATTGTCGTTTCTTGGCTGAATAATAATTTCATTATCCCAGCTTTTTATATCAGTATGACGTAGTCCTAAGGCTTGTCCAATCCTCATACCGCTTTCATATAATAAAAAAATCAAAAACCGATCTCTTAAACTATTACAGGAAGCTATAACAGTTGAGATCTGTTCTTTAGTTAAGATCTTAGGTAACAGTTTACGAGTTTTTAACTTAATTAATTTTTTTTTAATTAATAGAGATTGATTTTTATTAAGGTGATGTAAAAAAGGTTTATAACTACTGTGCCTTACTGTGGATAGGGTAGTAAGCGTAATATCAGTGTTATTTATTTGTTTATGAAATTCATAAAAAACAGAAACAGCAGTTAATATAGTATTAATAGTGGATTCAGTTCTACATGATGTTTGTTCTTGGAGATAAACTATTTTTTGATTGTTTGTCCTTAACCAACCAACAAAACTAGCAAAATCGTTAATGGTTACTTCAGTCCATGTTTTATTAATATGTTCCAAATATTCCCAATATAATTTTAAATGATTAGCATAAGCTCGTAGTGTATTGGGACTATGTTCTATATTATTTTGGTACTTTAAAAATTGTTGGATTGATTTTATAGGAAGGTATTTATTGTCTAACACTAACCAGCTAAATTGATTAGTGCTTAGCCTAATTCTTTGTAGTTTCATTCTGCACCTCGTGTAATCAATGCAAATAAATTATTTTACCACGTTTTTTATTTACGTTGTTTACATTGATTACACGAAAAATCGTACTACAGAGAATACGCGTACTATGAAACCACGGCTGGAATAAGCAACTCTTCCGGAATTAAAGGATCATAAATAATTACGTTTAACCCACTTAAGAGTCGAGGATAAAAGTTGAAAGCCGGAATATTGAGCTATTATTTAAATAATCCAATGAAAGATCTCGTCCGTATATGCCATACGACCCTATTAAATAAGGAACTTTTAAAAATCAAAATTAAGTAACAAGTTTAATGGTTAAACCCTTATAAATTGACTTTTTTTAGTAGCCTTAAATTATTAATTAGGCTCGGTTGTTAGTGTTCTTAAAATATGTATTAGATCCTTTTGCTCATCTGTAGATGCTTTGCCAAAAAATACATCATCTATTCCTTCTACAATTGGTACTACTTTATTAACTAATCGCTTGCCTTTATCTGTAAGTAATATACTTTTAGCGCGCGTATCTATTTCATGTTCCATTCTATTTACAAGCTCAAGAGCTACCAACTTTTTTAAAGACTTAGAAACTGTCATTTTATCTAATTTTGACCAATTTACGATAAGAATTTGAGTAGTATCATAGTTATGTGATTCAAACCACAATAAAGTTGCCATAATTACAAATTGTGCGTGAG
>CAIVQA010000035.1 GCA_903907935.1 uncultured Francisellaceae bacterium | reverse complement strand
TAACAAAATAATATTGCAATAAAAATATTATTTTAAATTTAAATTAATTATAAGTCTATATAAATCAATATGTTATATAAAAATCTAGCCTGTTTAAAAAATTTTATTTTAAAGTTATAAACTTATAAAAATAAAAAAATGTAATCTTTACGTAATCCAGCTAAACAATTCTTAAATTTTATGCACAAACTTATCCACAAGTTGGCATTGGTATATATACTGAGCGCGCATGAATTTTCGGTACTCTAAAAAATAATGAGCGGTGTTTGAGCCCCATGCTGCTGCTGTTAGCGCCGCTAAGCGTAGGGCGAGTTCAGCGCAAAAAATGTCAGGATAGACATTTTGACGCACGCAGTGCGCCCGAAGGGCAAGCGCCAGGATGGCCGCGAGTCAATTATTTTTTAGAGTACCGAAAATTCATGTGCGCTCAGTATATTAGGAGTATATAATTCTGCCATGATAGCTAAAATTGCTCTATTTTCCCCACTAAGAAAATTATTTGATTATAAAATACCAGCAACAATACTTAACCAAGCTATAGTAGGTACCAGAGTAATAATACCCTTTGGTAAAAAAAACTTAATCGGTTTTATTGTACAAATCTGTACCCATTCTGATTTAGCTGAAAACAAACTAAAGTCTATTATAGAAATTCTAGATGCTGAACCTATTTTTCCTAAGCCTTTATATCAAACATTACTTTGGGCCGCCAACTACTACCAAAGCTCTATTGGTGCTATATTAGATGCTGCTTTACCAAGGTACATTAAAGAAAATAAGTTGCCTAAAAATAATAAATTATCTCTATCACCAAATGTTAGGCCACAAAACGCTACTTCAGAAAATATTAATTTAAATACTACGCAACAAGCTACTATTGAGCATATTTTACAACATATTAATAAATTTAATATAACTTTATTAGATGGAGTAACAGGTAGCGGGAAAACAGAAATTTATTTACAATTAACCAAAACTATGTTGGCCCAAAATAAACAAGTGCTTATTTTGGTACCCGAAATTGGATTAACCCCCCAAACATACCAATATTTTACTGATCGATTTACTAATGTACCAATTGCTATTTTACATTCCAATTTATCAGCCAAACAACGTTATCTTAATTGGTTAAATGCTAAAAATGGTACCGCTAAAATTATTTTAGGAACTAGATCCGCAGCTTTTGTCCCTCTATTCAATCCAGGATTATTTATTATAGACGAAGAGCATGATCTATCTTTTAAACAACAAGATTCTATATATTATATGGCAAGAGATTTTTTAATAATGAGGGCTAAATACACTAATTGTCCAATAATATTAGGTTCTGCAACTCCTAGTTTAGAAACTATTTATAATGCTCGATTAAATAAATATAAGCATTATAAACTACCAATGAGAATTAATTCCCAATTACCAACTATTGAACTTATAGATATTAGACATAAAAAATTATCCGCCGGCTTATCTAATGCGGCTATTCATGAAATAGAACAACATTTAGCACAAAAAAATCAAGTATTGTTATTTATTAATCGTCGAGGATTTGCTCCAGTATTAAAATGTTTTAATTGTCAATTTATACAAAAATGCTCAGATTGCGATACTAACATGATTTTCCATATATACACTAATAAACTACATTGCCACCACTGCTCAAAAACGATTGTTACCCCAGAAAATTGTCCTAACTGCCAAAAAACTAAATTAATCCCTTTAGGACAAGGCACAGAACGTATAGAAAAATTATTTCAAGAACTATTTCCCAAGGCTAACATTCAAAGAATAGATCAAGATTCTACTACCAAAAAACATCAATTTAATAAAATGTTAACGGACATTTTAGATCAAAAAATAGATCTTTTAATTGGAACCCAAATGATTGCTAAAGGCCATCATTTCCCTAATTTAAGCTTAGTGGTTATCATAGATTCGGATCAGGCCTTATTTAGTAACGATTTTCGCGCTACCGAACGTTTAGGGCAATTAATATTACAAGTAGCAGGAAGAGCTGGACGAGAAAAACCAGGTAAAGTTTTGTTACAAACTAATCACCCTCAAAATAAATTAATTCAAGCTATAGTAATTCATCATTACCAACATTTTGCTGATCTATTATTAGAAGAAAGAAAAATTTCTGAATTACCACCATTTAGCCACCAAATACTATGGCGAACCAACAGTACCAACATAAATGCCGGTCTAAATTTTTTAACAATGATTAAACATTTAGCTTTAAAATTTAACAATAAATGTAAAATTTTTGGACCAATACCTGCGATAATGGAAAAACGTAAAAAAAAATTTCATGCTAGGTTATTGTTTCAACACACTAACAGAAATGTTCTGCAAACTATGAACTCTCATATCGTAAATTTATTAGCTAATCAAAAAATTCCTAGCTCTATAACTTGGTCTATAGATGTAGATCCAAAAGAAACATTTTAAATCAATAATAATTTTGTTATAATTAATTTATTAGCAAGTTGCACGTCCAAACAACATACCAATTAAGCGAAAAGGATTTATGGCTAAACCACCAGGACCAATAATAATTAGCTTAGAGGCTAAAATTTTAACCCTAGAAGAACAACAAATTTTACATCATAAAAATATCGGTGGGGTAATTTTATTTACTAGAAATTTTGAAAATAAACTACAAATAACCCAATTAATCAAATCTATCAAAGAAATTAACCCAGATATTTTAATAATGGTAGATCATGAGGGTGGTAGAGTTTGGCGATTTAAAAGTGAAGAATTTTTCAACCCTGGACCAATGCAGGTACTTGGATCCCTATACCATGTTGATTCTCCACATACAGCTATAAAAACCGCGTTTCAACACGGGAGACAAATAGCTGCAGATCTATTAGCTTGTGGTATAGATTTAAATTTAGCTCCAGTATTAGATCTAGATCATGATGGCATATCTTCAGTAATTGGTGAGCGAGCCATTCATTCTGATCCAACAATCGTAGCACTTTTAGCTGAATCTTTTATTAAAGGACAACTATCTGTTGGTATGCAGTCCGTAGGTAAACACTTCCCTGGACATGGGGCTATTTCGGCAGATACCCACACAGAAATTGCAATCGATCCTAGAGATTATCGATTAATTAGTGAACAAGATCTTAAACCATTTCAATTATTAATTGAACAAAATATGCTGCCTGCAATAATGCCAGCTCATGTTATCTACCCACAAGTAGATCCTAATCCAACTTGTTTTTCTAAAACATGGTTACAACAAGTTTTACGTAAAGATTTACAATTTAAAGGTACTATTATTAGTGATTGTTTATCTATGCAAGCAGCACAAGAATTTATCCAACATCAAACATCTGACCCAAAAGAAAAAAATGTATATCTTGCCAACGCAGCTTTACAAGCTGGCTGTGATTTAATAATTTTTAATAAATTATACGGCAACAATTTGTTGTATTTATTAGACAATATAAGTTGGGAACCATCACCGGAACACAATCAAAGGATCGATACTCTAAAAAAAACAACTAATTATGCCCCAAATAAAACAACGATACGAAATTTTATCTAGCAAAAAATTATCAATCTCTTGTATTATACCCTGTTTTAACGAGGCAGCAGTAATCCAAGATTTTTTAATTGCATTAATTAAAGAATTACAACAAATTACTTCTAATTTTAAATTAATTATTATAGACGATGGAAGTTTAGATAATACCTCCAAAATAGTTTTAGATTTTAAACAATCAGAAGTATATAAAAACAATGTAATTAAATTAATTCAATTTTCTAAAAATTTTGGTAAAGAAGCAGCTTTATTAGCTGGCTTAGATGCTGTAGCTTCAGAAAATTATGCAACTACCATAATAATAGATGCTGACTTTCAACATCCAATAACCTTAATACCAACTTTTCTAGAACATTGGGTTAATGGATACGATATGATTTATGGGATCAGAAGTAATCGAAATGATGAATCTTGGTTAAAAAAAAATCTTACTAAATGGTTTTATACTTTAATAAATACTAATGCTGATGTAAATATTACTGCAAATGCTGGAGATTTTCGATTATTAGATCAAAAAGTAGTATTAGCACTAACACAATGTAAAGAAAAAAATCGCTTTACTAAAGGTCTCTATGCTTGGGTAGGATTTAAAAACATTGGAATAAAATTTCAACCACAACCTAGACTAAAAGGCAATAGTACTTTCTGCTTAAAAAATTTAACCGAATTAGCTATAACCGGTATTACTTCTTTTTCTAATTTACCATTACGTATATGGGGATTTATAGGATTATGCATTTCTAGTATATCTTTGTTATACGCATTATTCATAATTATTAAAACTATAACGTATGGCATAGACGTACCAGGCTATACTTCTTTAATAGTAGCAATTATGTTTTTTGGTGGGATCCAATTATTCTCTATTGGCATGTTAGGTGAATATATTGCAAGAATTTTTATCGAAGTAAAGCAACGACCAAACTATATAATAAAAAGTATTTTTGATTAACCAACTATTAACGCACTCAAATCGCACATGAGTTTTTGGTACTCTAAAAAAATAATTGACTCGCGGGCCATCCTGGCGCTTGCCATTCGGGCGCACTACGTGCGTCAAAAATGTCTATCCTGACATTTTTTGCGCTTGAACTCGCCCTACGTTTAGCAATGCTAACAGCAGCAGCATGGGGCTCAAACACCGCTCATTATTTTTTTAGAGTACCGAAAACTCATTAATCGAGGAGAGTATATATTATCTGTGTTGTTGCGTTTTAATCGCCTGTAGCTGCTCTATAGCATGAAAAAAATCTTCTTCTAAACAAGCTTTAGTACGCTTCACTTGCGATAGCTCTACTTCTAACTCTTGTACACGGGTTTTTTGTACCGCTAATAACTTTCTTAAGTTTTTTATTAATCCCGTAGTCATCATTCTTACCCTTCCATGGTTCGTAAAACATTGCAATAACATGACCTGTTATCAGATCTCTTTCAATATCATTGTGATCAAAAACATTACAGAAATCTTGGCGTAAATTATATGGATTTTTTCTTACAAAAGATAGCTAAGTACGACAGTAATTATACTAATCGCCCATGAGTTTTTGGTGCTCTAAAAAACAAGTGACTTGCGGGCCATCCTGGCACGAACCTGCGGGCGCACTGCATGCGTCAAAATGTCTATCCTGACATTTTGTGCGTGAAACTCGCCTTTCGCAAAACAAAGAACAACAGATACCAAGGAGGCTCAAACAACACTTCTTGTTTTTTAGAGCACCAAAAACTCATGGGTGATCAGTATATAAATAATCTTGCTTTAGTTTTGCGATCAATTTAATCTGCTCTGCTTTAATTGCATCACCTAAATTTTTACCAGTAATATTTTTTTGTAAAAATTGTTCTGCTGTAATTTTCTTGATTTCTGAAAAAATTTTTCTTAAAAAATCAGCTTGTAAATAATTATCATTTTCTTTACCCATACGTCCTTTACAGTCTGCCGTACAAGCTAATAAAAAATTTTGTAAATTACTTGGTTGACGAAAAGCATCTAATGCTAAAAATACTTTTAAAATTGTTTGTGGTTTTAATTTTAATGCTGTATGACAATGTAAATGCCAGGCAGCAACTTTTACTGCTAAATCTTTATAACCATTTGGTACTTTATATTTAGAGCACCAATAATTTATTAACTTTACTCCCCGCTCTTCATGTCCATAATGACTAGGTAATATTTCTGGTTTTGTATTCCCTTTACCAAGATCGTGACACAACACTGCAAACCTTACTTTAGGATCTACTGTTAATTTAACTGCTTGCTGCAACGCCAACATAACATGTACTCCAGCATCTATTTCTGGATGCCAAACAGGGTTTTGTGGTACTCCCCATAATTTATTTAGTTCAGGAAAAATTTTTTCTAAAGCATTACAAGAACGTAATACTAAAAAAAATTCTTGTGGAGCATCTGTTAATAAAGATTTTTCTATTTCTTTCCACACTCTTTCTGGAGTTAAATGATTTAATTCTTGTGCATCAACAATTGTATTCATTAATTTAATTGTTTCTGGAGCTACTTGAAAATCAAATTTAGCTAATTTGGCTGCAAACCTAGCAACCCTTAAAACTCTAAGAGGATCTTCTATAAAAGCTGGCGATACATGTCGTAAAATTCTTTTCTGTAAATCTTTGACCCCACCAAAAGGATCAATAATATTACCGTCTACATCTTTAGCTATTGCATTAATAGTTAGATCTCTTCGCGCTAAATCTTCTTCTAAAGTAATATTAGAAGAAAAATCACAGCTAAACCCATAATAACCTTTAGCTGTTTTACGTTCCGTACGAGCTAGAGCATATTCTTCCCCACTTTTAGGATGAATAAATACTGGAAAATCCTTACCAACTTTACGAAAGCCTAGATCGAGCATTTTTTTTTCAGAAGAACCAATAACTACCCAATCACGCTCTGTGGAACGTAATCCTAATAACTCATCTCTTACTGCTCCACCTACTAAAAAAATTTTTAGATCAGATAAATTCATCGTATATACCCTTACTTCTACCAACAAGTGTTAATTCATTATAACTCGTACAAAATGTTTTGGTAACATTTTAAATATATCAAAATTTTCATATAAAAAATTGATAGATTAATAATTTATTATTAGTTGTAATTGCCATATGGCAAAAATTAGCTTATACTACAATATAAAATGGCAAGTAAAATTTAGTCAAAAGGCGACCAAGATAATAAAAAAATTGCCAAACAAAGTTCAAATGGTAGTGCACTTATTAGCAAAAGAATTAGAGATAAGTGGGTCAATTCTTTCAAATTGGCCAAATTATGGAAAATTAAAAGGCTCAAATCAAAAATTTCATTGCCATTTAATAAAAGGAAGACCTACTTATGTAGCTTGTTGGGAAGTTATTGATAAACATTTAAGATATATTGAGGTTTATTATGTCGGTACACATGAAAATGCACCATACTAAGCAAATAGCCAATAACAACGTTCCACTTTCTATCTTGATTAGTGAAGATGGACATCTTTATAAAATTCCAACGACTTTTTATGAAAATTTAAAAAAATATGAAATTAAAGGATGTGAACAAAAAGAAAAAATTTATAATCTATTGACTCATCTACGTTGGAAGTATGGTGTTGAATCAGATAAGGTATTTGCTGCAATTAATTCCAAATATAGCAAATTAGGAGCTATTGTTAGAGGAATTAGATATAAAGAAAATTTGAGTCAAAAAAAATTTGCATCTAAGATTAAAATTAGCCAAGCTGATTTATCCAAAATAGAAAATGGTAAACGAGCAATAGGTAAAACTATTATCAATAGGATAGTTAAACAATTTAAAATTAATAAGAATATTTTAGACCTTTGAGTTGGTGCTAAAATCCATTTGCACAAAATTCTGCTAAATAAAAATAAACCCTACCAGCTTTACTGATTTTATTTAATTGTAATCCTAAACCTAACGAGACAAATTTTTCTTTAAAGATTTGCTCGTTTTTATCGCTTTCAAAATAGATCTTACTACCACTTTGTAAAAAATTATTCTTAACTAATAATTGCAAACTAATTAATAATAAATCCTGATCTGCATTATATGGTGGATCTAAAAAAATTATATTAAAATTTTTATTTTTTAAGCTATTATTATTTAAAAATGATAATGCATCTTGATTGATTATATTAAATTCTTGATCAGATAAATTTAATTTAAGTTTATTTTCTAAAATATTTTTATAGGTATCATAATTTGATTCTATCGCTAAAGCAAAACTCGCTCCTCTAGAAATAGCCTCAAAACTAAAGATGCCACTACCAGCAAATAAATCTAAACAATTAGCTCCTACTATATAAGGCGCTAACCAATTAAATACTGTTTCCCTCACCCTATCTAAAGTAGGACGTAACATTTTATTATTGTGATCGCTAAAAAAAATTTTACGAGCACGAAATTTTCCAGCAATAATTCGTAACTTAGAAATCTTTAATGATTTTTGATTATCCAACTATCACTGTCGCCATAAAATGTGGATGTACTTGTTGTTGCCATACTTTTAAAATAGATCCTTTGGTAACAGAAGATAGAGTTTCTATATAACTATCAAAGAAATCAAAAGGTAATTGATAAAAACCCATATAAGAAACCCTATCTAAAATAGCTTCATTAGTTGTAAATTGCATTGGCCAAGAATTAATTAAATGATGTTTAATTAATTCAACTTCTTCATCGGTAGGACCATTATTAATAAAATCTGTTAAAAGTAACTTTACACTATTAATCGCTTTATCAGTTAATTCTTTTTTAGTATAAAATTTTAAAAAAAATGGACCTGGTTTACTAAAAGTTAGTAAATCACTACTAATATTGTAAGCTAAACGATCTTTTTCTTGGATATTTTTTGTTAATCTAGAATAAATACTATTACCTAAAATAGCATTACCAACGATTAAATTAATATAATCACTATTGTAGGATGTAGATATTATTTGCCCTAGCATAACACTAGATCTATTTGCATCAGCAAATGATACTTTTTTTACTAATTCTCTAGGTGTTTGATCAACTTTTGGCAATAGTGCTGCACTATTGCCACTTTTCATGGTTGAAGTAATTAAATTAGATAAATCCCTTGCCTGATCGCGATGTATATTACCGACAATTGTTATCACACAATTATTAGCTACATAATAAGTATTATGAAAATTAATTAGATCTTCTACGTTAATATGATCTAAATTTCCATCGCCCAATTCTTGATTAGCGTATGGATGTTTATTGTACAACAACTTATAAAATTCTGATTTAAGAATATACTCTGAGCCTTCTGTTTCAAGATCTACATTTAAAGCAATCAACAATTTATTTTTTAATCTATCTATACTTAATTTAGGAAAAGTTGGTGTTGATAAAATTTCTGCTAATAAATCTACAGAACTTCTTAATTTTTTTAAATCATTAAGTATTCGTAATTTAAAAATTGCTCGATCTAAATCTACATTGGCAGAATATAGCGCCTCTGTACTATCAAAACACCCTAAAATTTGCCCTAGTGTTCGAGCATTAGTGCCCTCTATTACTCCTTGCGATACTAAATATGACAACCCTAACTTACCGTTATCTCTAGAAGAACCAGCATTAAATGTTACCTGAATATCTACTACCGGTTTATGCTCGGTAGGCACAAAATACACCGCTGCCCCATTGGTAGTTTTCCAAAAATGAATAGGTAATACTCCATTTGCAACTCTAGTATTAACAGGTTGTTCTGATCTATGTTGCCTACAATAATGGTATATTATGCTACATGGTAACAACATAATTAAAACTAAAATTAATATAGCTCTAATAATTTTTTTAGGTATTTTAATACACATAAATTATTAATCCTCTGGCATTAAATATACTACCGTTAAATAATTTTTAACTAAGTATTTTTTAGCAACTGCTTGAATTTGCTTAGCAGTTATACCTTTAATTTCTTTTAACCGATGTTCCGTTAAACCAAAATTATACCCAGCAGATTCTAAGCTTCCTATTTTATTCATTTGTTCAAGTAATGAATCTGTCTCATAGGCACTATTTGCTAATATCCTATTTTTAACATTTTTTAATTCTAGATCTGAAACTAAAGTAGATTTTAAAGTTTCGATTTGTTGATCAATCGCTTCTTCTACAACCATTAACAATTTGTGTCTAACAGGAATTGCCGAAAAAAGTAAACTAGTATCTTGTTTTCGAAACAAATTGTAAGTAGCCTTAACTTCAAAAGCTACCGGATCAGCATTTCTAACTAAATATTTAGAGAATCTACAACTATTGCCATCGCTTAATAAGTGGATTAAAACTTCTATAGCATACGGTTCCCAATGTTCTTTAGCCGTATTTAAAGAAGGAACTTTATATTCCATAAATAAGTGCTGTACCTTAATCGGCAACTTGATCTCTAACCTTTTATATTTTAATACTGGATGCAATGAACTTTTATTTAACCCAACATTAACATGTCTGGCAGCTATATTACCAAAATATTGTTGCGCTAAATTATAGGCTTCGGTTGATTTAACATCCCCAGCTATAATTAAAATTGCATTATTAGGCGTATACCAGTTGGTATACCACTGTCGTAAATCATTGATTCGTAATTCTTCTACATCATGTATCCAAAAATTGGGATCTGCTGCTTTATAAAGTTGATCCCTAAAAAACAAGTTTTTATTAAATTGATCATCTAATGATTTTTTTATTATCAATGTTTCTTTTTCATTAGAAAATACTTGATCGTCAAATAATAAATTATTCATACGATTAAATTCTAACTTTAAAGCAAGCTCTAATTCTTGTGGTGGTGCTATTTGGGTATAAACAGTATAATCTAAAGAGGTACGGGAATTATATTCCCCGCCTTTCTCAAAAAATAGTTTTTTAAGATATTCAGTATGTGGGTCGCTACTAACTATAGAACTCATTTGTTCTAATAAATAAGAAAGACCAGATTGGGAACTACGTTCATAACTAGAACCTACTTTATACCATAGCTGAACTAAAACCGCTGGGTATTTATGTTCTTCTTTAATAATTACTTTTAGACCATTGTCTAAAACATATTCTTTAAATTTTTCAGCATAAGAAGTATTTATTATAAAAAATAATAAATATAACAAACACAAAAATTTAAATTCTTTAACTTTAATATAACCCATAGCTCTTACTCTCTAGGAATGCGCACTCCATAAGCTGTAACATTTATGGTAAATTGACCAGGTAGTTGAATTAGAAATAGCGTGAAAAGTTAATCTGGTCAATTTCAAAATGTGGAAGCTTATGGAGTGCACATTCCCTACCTTGATTATCAAGTATATATCTTTATACTCTAGAGCAACAACTAAAAGACTTTGAGAATTATGTTGACCACATTAAAAGTTAGTTTACAAAAAACTCGCAACTACTTAAGCGAAGGATTAAAAAACCTCTTATTAGGGAAAAAAAGTATTTCTCCTAATTTATTGCAAGATCTAGAGGCTATTTTGTTACAAGCAGATTTAGGAACCCTAACTTGTGACAAAATTATTTTAGAAATCACCAAAAAACTAACTCGGGAACAACTTACCGATCCAAAATTGATTTATAAAACATTATTTAGTTGCTTGTTAGATATTTTACAACCTTGTGAAGTACCATTAATAATTCCAGAAAACAACAAACCTTTTGTGATTTTATTAATAGGAGTAAACGGTGCCGGAAAAACTACTACCATTGGGAAATTGGCAAATATATATAAAAATCTAGGAAAAAAAGTAGTATTAGCATGCGGCGATACTTTTAGAGCTGCCGCCATAGAACAACTAGTATCTTGGGGTAATAAAATTGATATACCGGTTATTAAACAAGAAATTGGCTCAGATAGCGCATCAGTAATTTTTGATGGTTTTAATTTCGCTATAAACAAGGGATACGACATCCTAATTGCAGATACAGCCGGCAGATTACATAATAAACAAAATCTAATGGACGAATTAAAAAAAATCATTAAAGTATTAAAAAAATTAGATCCAACAGCTCCTCATGAAGTTATGCTAGTAATAGATGCTTCTATTGGTCAAAATAGTTTAAATCAAGCTAAAAGCTTCAACGAAATTATAAAAATTAGTGGCTTAACAATTACTAAATTAGATGGTACAGCAAAGGGGGGGGTAGTATTTTCTATTGCCAATATTATGCAAATACCTATTCGTTATATTGGAGTTGGCGAAAAAATGAACGATCTAAAAGACTTTAATGCAAGGCAATTTATAACTGCAATCTGTGATGATGAATAAAATCTGCTATTATATATACTGATCACACATGAGTTTTCGGTGCTCTAAAAAATAAGTCGTGAAACTCGCCTTTCGTAAAATTAAGGAGCAACTATAGTCAAAGAGGCTCAAACAACACTCCTTATTTTTTAGAGCACCGAAAACTCATGTGTGATCAGTATATTTATATAATAACTGGAGAAACTCATGGAAAAGAATAAACAAGCTATTAAATTAAGTGGTTGTGCATTAGGAGTAGCATTCGGGCTAACTTGGGGATTTGGGCTATTTTTATTAGCAATATCCAATATTCATGGAGACTGGGGCGGACAATTATTAGACCTATTAAGTTCTGTTTATGTAGGATTAAGCGGCTCTTTTAAAGGTGCCCTTATAGGTCTATTGTGGGGATTATTTGAAGGGTTTATTTTTGGCCTTATAATCGGAATAATATATAATTGGGTCGTTACCCATTGTTCTTGTCGTTCTTGTAAATCTTGTTCTCATAAGGGCGAATAATGCTATACTGATCATACATGAATTTTCGGTACTCTAAAAAAATAATGAGCGATGTTTGAGCCCCATGCTACTGCTGTTAGCGCTGCTGAGCGCAGGGCGAGTTCAGCGAATTATTTTTTTAGAGTACCGAAAACTCATTAGTCAAGAGTATATTAAAACGTGCGCTTTATTCCTAGCTCAGAACTTATAAATTTTTTTGATTTTGCTAACCCATCTCTTGTTTATAGATTAAAGCACGGGGGTGGGGAGGCAATAGCTAAAGCAATAAAAATTAACAATAAAAGCACCGACCCCATACAAATAATAGATGCAACCTGTGGTTTTGGTATAGATTCATTAATTTTAGCTAAATTAAATTACAAAATATACGCTATAGAAAGAAACCTGATCATGGCTAAACTATTACAAGATGGACTAATTAAAGCCAAAAATAATAATTTTCTAGCACCTATCGTAAAAAATATTACTTTATTAATTGGCGATTCCAGAAAAATTATTCCAGAATTAGTCCAAAAAAATCAATACTCACCAGACATTATTTATTTAGACCCAATGTTTCCAACAAAAAAAAAATCTGCTGCCCCAAATAAACGGATCCAAACTTTACAACATATAATAAATTCTTCTAGTAAAACTGATGAACAACCAGAAAATGAGAATATAGAACTATTAAAAATTAGCTTAATACATGCAAAGTCCCGCGTTGTAGTAAAAAGACCAAGAATTTCAGCTAATTTAGGCAACATAAAGCCTAATTTTAGTTTAATTGGCAAAGCTAATAGATTTGATATTTATTTACCTCGTGAATTTGAAAAGTTGAGAATCGCGTTTATATGAATAATTTTTATTTCATAGCTGGTGCTAGTGGTAGTGGTAAAACAGCTATTATAGAAACCCTTAAACAAACATTAGAGAATACAATAGTTTATGATTTTGATGATATTGGAGTACCTAATGATGCTGATAAAAAATGGCGCCAGGAAGTAACAGAGAAGTGGTTACAAAAATTATTACAAGAAAATAAAGATGTTTGTCTACTTGGTCAGATGGTGTTAGGAGAAATACTAGCATGTCCATCCGCTAAACAAATAAGTAAAATTAATTTTTGTTTGTTGGATGTTACAGATTTTGAAAGAATTAATCGCTTAAGACAACGTAACACTTATGGTATAGAACAAAATATGTTAAATTGGGCTTCTTGGCTTAGAATGCATCATCAAGATCCACAATGGGAACAACACGTAATTAAAGATGATTATTGGAAAAACTTAAATTTTAATCGATGGAGTAAACTAAATAATTGGGGTTCTCTTGCAGATCTTAAAATACTAGATACAACCAAATTATCAATAGATGAAGTAGCATCTGAGGTTAAAATTTGGATAAACAGTAGGTGTATTACATAATGAGCTATTCTGTCCAATTTTCAATTTTAAGTTGTGGTATGCGCTGAAAATGCTTTAAATTATTGCTAACCAAAACAAGCTTTTGGCTTAATGCTTGAGCAGCAATTAAAGTATCCATGCTCCCTATGTCTTGACCTGAATCAATAATATTGCTACGTATGTTACCATATATCCATGCAGATTCTTCACTAAATTCTAATACTATAATTGAGGACAGCATATTTTGGAGTGCTTTTAAAAGGAGTTGTTTCTTGTCTTTGGTTATTTTTCCTCTTTCAATTCCAACAGAAATTTCCGACAAAGAAATAACAGATATAGCAACACTTCCTTCCTCCTTGCTTAACAATCTTTGTACTATGTTTTTATGAAACTCATGCTCTTTTTTCATGAGATAACTAATTGTATCTGTATCTAGCAAATAACGTATCAAAATAATTCCTTATTGCTATAATCTGGCAGTTCTCGTGAGATTTCTATGTTATCTGGAAGTTCTGCTAAACCTTTTCGTAACGAAGCCCAAGAATAGTTAATAGGCTCTAATATCACTTTATTACCGCACTTATGAACATATACTTCTGGTGCGCTTGGAAAACTAAATTCTTTTGGCAAACGAACGGCTTGACTATTTCCATTAATAAATAATTTTGCTGTTTTCATCGTATGCTCCATAATCAAATATATATTAATTATATATATTATGGTTCCGTTTGTCTATATTTAGTTTTTAAAAAGCTATAAGGAGCTTAGTTGTGTGCAGTTACAAGACCAAAAAATCTAGGACGTAGCCTAGGTGCTTCTAATAAATTTTGTTGAAATTCAGAATTTATATACTCCATAGATTAATACTCTAAAATATTTCATGTTTACTATACTCTAAAAAAGGATTAAAAATGAAATTTAAAACAATATTATTCTTTTTATTCTTGGTAATTTATTGTCCATTTATTTATGCTAATTCTATAGCCATAACATTTGATGATCTTCCTGGACAACAAAATGAATCTGCTGAAAAACTGCGTATCATTAATGAAAAAATTTTAAAAGAATTAAATAAATTTAAAGCACCAGCAATAGGTTTTGTTAATGAAGGTAAGCTCTATATTAAACAGCAAACAACCGAAAAAACTGCGATCCTTAAATTATGGATTGATTATGGACAGACACTTGGCAATCACACTTATTCTCATAATTTTCTAAGTAACACTAAGCTTGATGAATTTGAGAAAGATGTTATTAAAGGGACAACTATTTCTAAAAAACTTATGGAAAATGCTGGTCTGAAGCTTAGCTATTTTAGGCATCCTTATCTTGATACTGGTGCTACTCCAAAGATACGTTCTTCTTTCGAACAATTTTTAAAACAAGAAGGATATATTGTTGCACCTGTTACTATCGACACAGATGATTGGAAATTTAATCAACAATTAATTGACAATCAAAAAAACAAAGCAAAAATTATTCAAAAATATCTTGATCATACCAGATTAAAATTTGCTTTTTATGAGGCTGCATCTAAAAAAATTTTTAATCATAATATTAAGCATACATGGCTTCTGCACGTTAATTTAATTAACTCATATGCCATAGAAGACTTATTAAAAATAGTTCGTGAGTTAGGTTATAATTTTATAACCCTAAATCAAGCTTTAGAAGATCCAGCTTATTCTGAACCAAATAATTATTATGCTCCTTTTGGGGTTTCGTGGCTTTATAGATGGGATTTTACTAGAGAAAAAATCGTTGATTGGTCCAAAGATCCAGAACCTGATTTTTAAGATAACAGCATTAAATCTATCTAATACCCAGGACCAAATGGACTACCATAACCTTTAGGACGTGGCCTAGGTGCTTCTAACCGACTTTTTACTCGATCACCTTGAGCAAATTTTGCTCTTGAATCTAGGCACGCATCTAATCCTGCAACAGGCAACCCATACAATAAATATAAAAAGAAACGATAAAGATCTCTTTCTTTCTCAAAATCTGGCCATTTAGTTCCTGTAGATAAATATCCTTCTTTAAATTTACCTAATGGTCCTAACCAAAGTTCTATTAATACTAACTCTAAACCAAGCGGTCCTATAACATAACTTTCTAGATCAATTAATGCTGCTAATTTATTGTTATCAATTTCATCAAGAAGAAATTGGGTTGGCCACAAATCTAACATGATTATCCCTGCACTTTCTGGTGGCGCCATCTCTTTAGCTAGTGAAATATAGCGTGGTAACAACTGTTGTACCTCTGGATGCTCTCTTGCTTTTCTAGAAGAACCTAATTTTTTTATAGTAGATGCTAATCTATTTGGAAACTCATTTAGAGGTAATCCCTCTTCGGACATGTTACCAAAATATTCAAATTGCTGGGCATGTATGCTCGCTATAAAAAATCCCAATTGATAGGCAATATCTACATTTTTAGTAATGGACGCAGCTTCATCACTATCTTGTAATACAGATACCCCATCCATTTTACTCATAAGGATATAAGGTGTTTTTAAAGAATTATTGCTTGTAGTATCAGACTGTAAAATAACAGGAACTGGAATTTTTTGAGTGGGAATTGATTGACATTGATTAAAAAAATCTGAAAGTGCTGTTTGACTATTAATAGAGTCTTCTATAGTTTTATTAAATAATAAATTTAATCCCTGCCAAAAAGAAGTTCGGTTAATATTGATATCTTTTAATGCTTTTACAATATAGGTGTTTTCGTTGTTCGTAATAACAGAATATACATTATTCGTATTATCATAATTTGCATTTAAATATTCTACATTTATCAATTTTTCAGTAAATAACGACTGTAATTTCTGTTTTAAATGTTCCGTCATGTTTTTTGATCTAACTATTAATTGTTAGTTGCGTAATCTACCTATGTCAATTTTTATATTTTATACTAATAATTAGTAGTATAGCAATTTTATAACTAAACTAAACAGTAACCTATCACATTAAGATCTATCTGAAATATTATATAATTAATATTATTATGCAAAGTGAATTACCAAAAACCCTAAATAGCTTTATTTGGAAATACCTAAAAAACAAAAAATGGTGTTTGTTTGGATTTTTTATTACTGCTCTATCTGGATCAATAGAAATATCGCTAACCCCTTACTTGTTTAAAATAATTATAGATACTGTTGTTAAATATCAAAATTCGGCAATTCAAGCTAGCTTGATTAATGCCGTATTAATACCAGTTATACTATATATTTCCATGAGAGTATTTGCTGGTCTAAATTATGATTTATATAGTTATACTAATTTACGCCTATACCCTGCAATAAAGTCATCTATAGCTAAAGACCTGTTTAGTTTTTTGATGAATAATTCTTATGATTTTTTTCAAAATCATTTTGCAGGAAGCATAACACAACAAGTATTTAATATGATTAACAATGTAGAAATAATTATCCAAATTATTAATAATTGGTTTTACCCTAGGATTTTTGCGTTGATTATAGCTAGTAGTATGTTGTTTATTATGGTACCTCCTATATTTGGGATAATTATTATTGTCTGGGGTACTTGTTTTGTTTACTTATCATATTTAGCATCTAAACCATTAAACACGCTATCTGAAAAATTATCTGAAACTACTTCTAAATTTGCCGGAACAATTTCTGATTCTATATCTAACGTTATGAATACTAAGCTTTTTACAAACATTGATTACGAAATCATAAATATAGATCAAGTTCTTAAAGAGCTTGTAAATCGAGATCGACATCTGCAATGGTATAACTTAAAAGTCAGTTTTTTACACGATGCTAGTGTTACTATATTTATAGGATGCATGTTAATAGCACTTGTTTATGCACGTAGTAAAAACTTAGTAACAGTAGGTGACTTTAGTTTAGTGTTGGGTATATCTATTTCTTTTACATGGGCTGTTTATGATATCGGCAAGCAAATGCAACAGTTCGCTAGATCTGTAGGGATCTGTAAACAAGCATTACATTTTATTGTAGATCCTTACGAAATTATAGATGCACCAAAAGCGCCACCCATTTTCATTACTAAAGGAGAAATTAAATTTAATAATATTTCTTTTAGTTTCAGGAATAATAAGCCTTTATTTGAAGATCTTACTCTAATTATAAAGCCTTCAGAAAAAATAGGATTAGTCGGCTATTCTGGAGGTGGCAAATCGACATTAATTAAATTAATTTTACGTTTAATGGATATTCAATCAGGAAATATTTTAATAGATAATCAAGATATAAAAACTGTAACTAAAAATTCTCTTAGAGAACAAATAACAGTTATTCCTCAAGATCCAGAATTATTTCATCGATCGATTATGGATAACATTCGTTTTGCAAAAATTAATGCTAGTGATACAGATGTAATTAATGCCGCTAAAAAAGCTGAATGTCATGATTTTATTATTAATTTGCCAGATGGTTATCAATCTTTAGTTGGTGAACGAGGAATAAAATTATCTGGCGGGCAAAAACAAAGAGTCGCCATGGCTAGAGCTTTTCTTAAAAACTCTTCTATTCTTTTAATGGACGAAGCAACTTCTTCTTTAGATTCAGCTACAGAAGAATATATACAGAAAAATTTGTATAAAATTATACAAAATAAAACTACTATTATAGTAGCTCATAGATTATCAACTCTAAAAAATATGGATAGGATAATTTTTTTAGAAAATGGCAAAATTATAGAAGATGGCTCTTTAGATAAATTGCTTGCAAATACTAACGGTCATTTTTATAAATTGTGGCAAATGCAAGCTGGTGGATTTATAACAGCTAAGGAAAATCTATAATGCAAAGTACAAATACTAAATTAATTTCTAAAATTGAAACACCAAGATTAATATTACAACCAATAAAACTGGAAGATGCCAATGCTTATTGGAAAGCTGAATCGGCCTCCATTACAGAAATGTCTCCGTATTGGAGTTGGGCTAAATCTGGAAAATCAATTGATGACGTTAAGGAATTTATTAATTTTTCTCTAGAATGTCATATGAAAGAACGACCAGAACAAATGTTTTTTTCTTTATTTTCAAAAAACGATAGTAGATTTTTAGGTTTGATTTGGATAATACGAATAAATTGGTTTGTACCTTTTTTTGAATTTGCATATTGGCTGGATACTAGAGAAACAGGTAAAGGATATATGACTGAAGCAGTTAATGCCTTATCAAGAGGCTGTTTTATTATTTATAAAGCTAAGCGGATTGAAATTAAAATCTTTGTAAATAACAATAAAAGTAAAGCAATCCCCGTAAAGTTAGGATTTAACATGGAAGGTGAATTGGAAAATTATTTTATTAACTTTGTGAACAAAAAAGTTACTAATGGCTTATTGTATGCTTGCTGTAATATAAACAACCTACCAGCTTTAAAAATCAACATTGATGAGTAGTATACTGATCGTACATGAGTTTTCGGTATTCTAAAAAATAATTCGCTGAACTCGCCCTACGTGTGGCAGCGCTAACAGCAGCAGCATAGTGCTCAAACAACACTCCTTGTTTTTTAGAGTACCGAAAACTCATGTGTGATCAGTATAGTCAAAAGATTTTTCAATGTTATTGAATTTATTTTGCAATAATAACTCATTTTTCCAGCTCATCGATTAAATACCATAATTTGATCAGTGCTTCATTTCTTGCTCTAAAGCTTGCAAAAATATTGTATTTTTTATCATCTTTAATATGGCTTGCAAATGTAATTGAACGACCATCTTTTTCAATAAAGCCAACAAACCAGCCATGTTGTAGATCTGTTTTTTTGCTATCCTTATCTAACTGTCTACCGTTACCTGTTTTGCCATAAAGTTTCCAGCCACCTGGTAATTCTTGTAGGAACATGATTTTTTTGGTCATCTTGTATGCTTTACTGCTTATAGGAAACTGCTGATCCGCAACTTTTTGTAAAAATTCTGTTTGCTCTAAAGGAGAAATTTGCAATGAACTTGAAATCCATGCGTCTATAAGGGCATTTTTGCCCTTAATCTCTTTGTTTCCATAGTTAAATTTTTGGATATAATCTTGAAATTTTTCCATTTTAAGTTCTTGAGTTAATACTCTTGAATACCAAAGGCAGCTATCTCTCATCCATGTACTTGGAGTATGTGGTCCTTTACATGTGTTTATAAAATAATCATATTCCTCTTTGCATGGGAACGAAGGATTGGTTTCATCTTGTAAGACACCAGAATCAAAACCCATCATGCTAAGCGCAATTTTAAAGGTAGATTCAGGTGCATAGCGTGTTTCGCAATCACTGCCTTCTGAATTGATGATTTGATTATTTTCCTTCGCCAAAAAACATTTTGTTTCCGCCTCTGCCGTGGCACTAAATAATAATACTAGACTTAAAAATAGAATTGTTTTTTTCATTTTTATAAATCTATATGCCAAAAGATATTTGGTCAATAAGCAGTATTGTTTGGATATTTGAATTGCAGTAGAATCATTAGTTAAGTAGATGTAGGTGATTATACAATCATTCTAGCTGTGATGCTAGTTACTTAAGTGCTACTCGTGTTTTTGATACCATTCTATCAACCAGTTAAACCTAAAAAAAGCATTAGAACACCATAAAACGTGAATGGTTACAAAAATTTTTTACACATAACTTTATTATTGGAAACATATATGTTACCTTTATGCTATGATTAATTATGAAGTCAAAGAGCATATTAGTTCTATAGGCAAATCGTATTTTAGAGATTGGTTTGAAAAGCTAAACGCGACAGCGGCGGCTAAAGTTACAGCCGCTCTTCATAAAATGGAGAAGGGCAATTTTGCCTGTACTAAATTCTTAGGTAACGGTGTGTGGGAATTTAAAATAGATACAGGTCCAGGATATCGTCTTTATTTTGGAAAGGTAGGGAAAAATGTTGTTTTATTGCTAGTTGGCGGCATAAAACGAGGACAAAACAAAGATATTCAGTTAGCTGTTGAATTGCTATCTGAGTATAAGAAGAGTGTATTGCATTAAGAAATGTGGGAGAATTTATGGGTTTAACTAGAAATTTTAAAGAAACTGTCCAAGCACGCGCATTAAAAGATTCTGCCTTTCGTATAGCTTTACTTGAAGAATCAATTAATGAGTTTTTATCTGGAGATCTAGATATAGCTAAATCCCTTCTTAGAGATTATGTTAATTCTAGTGTATCATTTGAAACATTAGCTAAAAGAACTAAAATTAGCGATAAAAGCTTACAAAGAATGCTTAGTGATAAAGGTAATCCTACTACTAGTAATTTTTGTGCTGTTCTACAAGCAATCCAAAAAATTGAAAAAGTTAACATAGGAGTAAAAATCCGCCATTAAATCTAAGGATAATAATCGTGAGTAGTACTATTTATACAAAAAAAAATTCATGTTCTTTTCCTGTTAATTCAACAAATCCAGAAAATCACATTAATAAGCTTACAAAAATATTTAATGATTTGATTTTATTACTTGGTGAAGATCCACAGAGAGCTGGGTTAAAGGATACCGCAACCAGAGCTGCAAAAGCATATATGTTCCTAACTAGCGGTTATAATATGGATCCAAAGGACATAATTAATAATGCCTTATTTGATTGCCCAAATGATGAAATGGTTATTGTTAAAGATATCGAATTATTTTCAATATGCGAACATCATCTATTGCCATTTACAGGTAAATGCCATGTTGGTTACATTCCCAATGGAAAAGTTATAGGCTTATCAAAAATTGCTAGAATTGTTGACATTTATGCTAGAAGACTACAAATACAAGAAAACTTAACTAAACAAATTGCCGAATCTTTAACAACAACTATAAACTCCAAAGGAGTTATAGTAATAATTGAAGCAACCCATCTATGTATGGCAATGCGAGGCGTAAGTAAAAGCTCTGTAATAACTAAAACTTTAGCAACAACTGGGCTACTTAAAGAAAACAGTGATTTAAAACAAGAATTTTTACTTGCACTTTCAAACGAAAAAGAACCATGCTAATTTTAGGTTTAGGTACTAATCAAGGAGATCGCACAAAAAATCTACGAACAGCTTTATCTTATCTTAAATTAATACCTGAATTAAAAATTATACAGGTTTCTCCACTATATAGATCTAATGCTCTACTTTTAGAGAATGCCCCAAAAGCTTGGAATCAATTTTATTTAAATGTTGCCATAAGCTGCGAAACTTTTATAGAACCAATAAAATTACTAACCATTTTAAAAACCATAGAAACTAAAATTGGCCGCAAAAACCCTAATTTAACGTGGGCTCCTCGCATAATTGATATTGATATTCTTGCATGGCGCGGCAAAAAAATAACTACTAAAGAATTAATAATACCTCATCCAGAATTACATAAACGTCCATTTGCTTTATGGCCACTCATAGATTTAGTTGTAGAGTGGCAAGACTATATTACAGAACAAAATACAATCAATACTATTACAGACAATTTAAAATTATGGGGTTCGACATGTGCTGGTACCGCTCCCTTAAATACTCATAGGGTAGCTAATAGAATAGACACCCCTCAATTACTAGGTATTGTAAATATTACTCCAGATTCATTTTCGGATGGAGGTAAAAATCAAACAATAGAACAGGCTTTAGAACATGCAATACATTTATTTAACTCTGGAGCAGATGTTATTGATATAGGAGCAGAATCAACCAGGCCAAATGCCAAAGAAATCTCAGCAGAATTAGAATGGGAACGATTATATCCAGTATTACAAGCTGTAATTAACCATTGGCAAAAAAATGCATGGGGTCCAAAGATCAGTATTGATACTCGACATTATAAAGTAGCAGAAAAAGCAATTTCGCTTGGAGTGCATTGGATTAATGATGTTTCTGGATTGATAGATCCTAAAATGTGCAACCTAATAAAAGAAGCTGATGTTTATGCTGTTTATATGCATAATTTAGGGATCCCTGCCAATCGAGATCTTTTAATCCCTGCAGATCAAGATCCTGTAAATATAGTATTTAACTGGGCCTTAAATAGAAAAAATCTTATTTTACAATCTGGTATAAAAGAAGAACGGCTTATTTTTGATCCTGGCATAGGTTTTGGCAAAAATGCTAAACAAAATTTACAATTATTGCAACGCATCCAAGAATTTCATGCTTTAGATCTTCCACTATTAGTAGGACATTCACGGAAATCTTTTTTAAATATATGTACTAATCAACCATTTGCCGAACGAGATTACGAAACAGCAGTTGTTTCCGAATTTTTGGCACAAAAAAAAGTTCAATATTTACGGGTACATAATGTAGAACACAACATGAAAAACTTACATATGCAGACATTTTTAATATAATAATATAAATGAAAAAACAAACATATTTTACCACAAAAAATATTAATACTAAGGCAAATAAGTTTTTAGAAAAGATTAAAACACTTAGAGAAAAACACAACTATAAATTTATTCTTAAAAATTCTGCATTATTAATTATCGATATGCAAACAATATTTTTTAACCTTATCCCTAGCATGACAGCTATAATTCCTAATATTAAAAAATTGCAAGAATTTTATTTACAAAATAATTTATTTGTTTTACAAACTAAACATATAAACACCAACGAAAATAACAAATTAATGACAAAATGGTGGCAATCTATAATAGCTGCTGATAATTTAGAGTCTAACATAATCCCCAACTTAACTGACAAAAACATACCTATATTATATAAATCACAATATGATGCATTTTTGTATACTGATCTAGAAGAACAATTAAAGCATCATAATATTAAACAAATAGTTATTACCGGAGTTATGGCTAATTTATGTTGCGAATCAACAGCAAGATCAGCATTTATGCGAGGATTCGAAGTTTTTTTTACTATAGATGGAACTGCAGCCAATAATAGAGATTTTCACCTAGCAAGTTTATTAAATGTATCTTATGGATTTGCTACTCCTGTTTTAACTAACGAAATTTTAGAGTGGGCAAATGTTACTTAATAAAACTGTTACTGCTGCTATTATAGGTAGTGGCCCAGCAGGAATTGCCGCTGCAATTCAATTAAATAGATCTGGGTTAAAGTCATTACTAATGTTTGATAAAAAAGAACATAATAGCTTATTGCAAAACGCTAGAATGGTAGAAAATTATTTAGGATTCCCAGATGGCATTTCTGGGATAGAATTATTACGTAAATTTTACGAACAATTAACAAATAATAATATAAACCAGATTTTTAGCTATGTTGATTCATTAGATTTTGTTGAACAAGAACAGCTATTTGTAATTACTGCCGGCAAAGATCTCTATTATTCTAAATTTGTTATTGTTGCATCTGGCACCAACCCTAAGAAAATAGACTTGATAAACAATAATATTTATTATGAAATAACCAATATTATTTCTCAAAAAGATAAAAAAATTGCAATTATTGGGGCCGGAGATGCTGCTTTTGACTATGCCTTAAGTATGGCCAAAGCTAATCAAGTAAGTATTTTTAATCGGGGCACTAATATTAGTGCTTTACCTATACTACAAAAAAAGGTAACTTTATGCGCACAAATAAAATATTATGATAATACTAAGGTAATAAAAATTAATAATAAAAATATGAGAAAACAACAACTAACTTTGCAACATAAAACCAATATCTTCGAGCAAGATTTCGATTATCTAATTGCTGCCATAGGAAGAACTGCCAATAAAGATTTCTATTCAAATACTCTTAAACAACTAGAATCTATGCTGATCAAAAATAAATTATTATATCTCGCTGGAGATATTAAAAATAATATTTATCGACAGATTTCTATTGCTACCTCTGACGGTATATTAGCTGCCATGCAATTAAAGGAGCACATTTCTTGAAAATTATTGCTCAAACTGCAGAAAACAATATAGCAACTGTATATATTGCAGAAAGTAATGGAGATTTAATAGAATTTGTTGAATCTGTGCAACCACCATTACCCAGATCTAGTAAATGGGTACTAATCGTTTCTTCTCTGGTTGGGTGTCCAGTAAAATGTAAGATGTGCGATGCCGGCAATTCTTATAAAAGAAAATTAACCAAAAACGAAATTCTTTGGCAAATAGAATATATGATTAATAAAAGATTTACAGATCAAAAGATACTAGTAGAAAAGTTTAAAATACAATTCGCAAGAGTAGGAGAACCAACATTAAATTTTGCTGTCTTAGATGTACTTGAAAACTTACCAAGCCTATATGATATTCCTGGTTTAATGCCATCTATTTCTACTGTTGCTCCTTATTGCAGTAAAACCAAGTATTTTCTTGAAAGACTAATAACCATAAAAAATAAATTATATGGTAATGGTAAATTTCAATTACAGTTTTCTATTCATTCAACCGATCTGGCAGTTAGAGACAATATTATTCCAATAAAAAAATGGAATTTTGCAGAAATAGCAAGTTATGGAGAAAATTTTTATTCTACTGGCGATAGAAAAATTACCTTAAACTTTGCATTGGCAAATTCTTCCCCATTAGAAGTAAAGATATTAAAAAAATATTTTAATCCTAACAAATTTTTAATAAAAATAACCCCAATTAATCCCACATTAGCAGCAACAAAAAATAATCTTATAAGCCATATTAATATTGAAGCATTAGTTTTAGACATAAAGCAGGCAGGGTATGAGTGTATTGTAAGTATTGGAGAACTGGAAGAAAATAAAATTGGTAGCAATTGTGGGCAATATATAAAAACCTTTTTGCATAATAATATAAATCTAGTTGATTCGTATAAATATAAATTAGAGTATTTATAAATAAAATGTTAATCAAAGAAAACAAAACTATAGAAGACTGGTTATCTTGGTTAGACAGTTATAGAGACAATGCTATAAAGCTTGGCTTAGACAAAATTTTAGCCATTGCAAAAATGCTACAACTCGATAAATTTTCTTGCCCTGTAATCACTGTCGCCGGGACAAACGGCAAAGGATCTACGGTTGCCGTTTTAGAGGCTATAGCCATAGCTGCTAATTTACAGGTTGGTAGTTATACTTCTCCGCATATGTTTTCTTTTACCGAAAGGATCAAAATTAACAGTGAACCAATTTCAGAACAAGAATGTATCGAAAGCTTTCAATCAATAAATGCTAACATCCCAAACGAACATAGACTTACTTATTTTGAATTTGCAACACTAGCAGCACTAAATGTTTTTAAAAATCATCATTTAGATTTAATCATTCTAGAAGTTGGGTTAGGTGGACGTTTAGATGCGGTAAATATAATAAATAATAATGTGAGTATAATTACATCTGTTGGTTTAGATCATTGTCAATATTTAGGAAATACTATTAATGATATCGCTTACGAAAAAGCCGGCATTATTAAAAAAAATAGTATTACTATTTGTGGAACAGATAATGGCTTTAACACAATTAAAACTATTGCCAATTCTTGTAATTCTAATATAAAACACCTCGGAGAAGATTTTTGGGTAGAAGAATCTAAAGAATGTTGGGCCTATAAAAGCAACTATAGAACTATTAATAATTTGCTAATTACCTCGTTTCCAGCACAAAATGCTGCTTGTGCTATAACCGCTATAGACAGCTTATCTTTTGATATTTCTGAGCAACAAATTAGGCTGGCTCTAGCAAATTTAAAAATTTTTGGTAGATTTCAAATTCATAGAAAACATTGTGAAATAATTTTTGATGTTGCTCATAATCCAGAAGCAGCAGTATGGTTGGCAAAAAAACTCAATTCGCAACCAGTAATGGGTAAAACTCAAGTTATTATTAATATTTGTAAAGATAAAGATTGGCAAGGAGTAATTAAGCCTTTTTTAAATCTAGTTGATTGTTGGTATACTGTAGATCTAAAAAATTCTAGATTGCTAACCGCAGATCAATTAGCAAAAAATATTAAAACTTGTACCGAAAAACCAGTCGTTAGCTGTAATGGTATGCAGTATGCTATAAGATCTAGTCTTGATAGTAGTACATCTATAGATAGAATTATAGTTTTTGGTTCTTTTTTTACGGTATCTGCAGCATTAAAAATTTTTGAATATGAAAATTAATTTATCAAGTTTTATTTTCAATTATTTTTTATTGACTTTATTATAAATCCATATCTATACTACACCCTTCATACATTTTATGAATATTAATTATAACTATAAAATAAATATTTTATTTACTTAATAATTATTTTAGGCTTTTCAATCATGTTAAAGACAATATTTATTGATCCTTCTATGAAATTAGATCAAAAATTAACTAATCAATATGATATATCAAAACAAAAAGAAAGTTTTTTGCGTTGTCAGCAAATGGCTTATGATGGTGATGCTCTAGCTCAACATAAACTAGCAGAAATATACACCGATCCATCTCCAGAGTTAATAGCCGAAATAACTGTTATTAATCCAAAATATACTTCTTTCATAACTACATTAATCACTCAACTTCAACAAGACGCTAAAAAAGGGGATAAATTAGCAACATTAAGTATTGAGGGAATGAGAACTACTAATTACTCTAAAGCAATTAGATGGTATAAGGAAGCTGCTATGCAAGGCTATGCTCCATCGCAAAATAATCTTGGTGAAGCATATCTAAAAGGTAAAATGGTAGCTAAAAATATACTTAATGCAATTAAATTATTTGTGCTGGCTGCCAAGCAAAGATATGTTGATGCTAAAAATAACCTTATTAATCTTGCTGAAGCATATTTAAATAGTAAAATTGAATTATCAGATCAAACAGATCATGCTACAGCACAAAATATTCTTGGAGAAATATATCTAAAAGGGGACATAGTACCTAAAAATGAAATTGAAGCTGTTAAATTATTTAAACTAGCCTCCGAACAAGGTAATGCTGCAGCGCAGAATAATCTTGGAGAAATATATCTAAAAGGAAAAATAATACCTAAAAATGAAATCGAGGCTATTAAATTATTTAAACTAGCCTCCGAACAAGGTAATGCTGCAGGGCAAAATAACCTTGGGGAAGCATATATGGACGGTAAATTAATACCTAAAAACGAAGAGGAGGCTGTTAAATTATTTAAATTATCCGCTGCTCAAAATAATGCTGCTGCTCAAGCTAACTTAGGGTTACTACATAAAGCCGGCAAACATGTTCCTAAAGATCTTCAAAAAGCATTCGAACTATTTACTGTCTCTGCTAAACAACATCATCCAGCTGGACAGTGTCACTTGGGCGTTATGTACTTATTTGTTGAAACATTTAAGGATGTAAGTAAGGGCTTAGAATTATTAAATTTATCCTCTAACCAAGGTTTCTCTTTGGCCAAGACATACCTTGGAAAAGAATACCTTAAAGGTAATAATGTTCCCAAAGATCTATCTCTGGCAATAAAATTATTACATCAAGCAGCAGATAACGACTGCCCATATGCTCAATTGAATCTTGCTGCCTATTATGAAACTGGTACAATGGGTTTACCTAAAGACGAATCAAAGGCAAAATCATATTATATTAAATCTGCCGAACAAGAATACCATGAAGCCAAGTATTGTCTTGCTACAAAGTATTTAACTGGAACATTATTCCCCACTAATCGCTCACAAGGATTAAAATTACTTCAAGCATCAGCCGCACAAAATTGCGCTCCAGCACAACGCTTTCTTGCCGACGAATATAATAGTCTGGAAGGCTTCACAGAAGATGATCGAACAACGTTACAATGGTATCAACCAAAATCTTCTAATACGTCGGATATTAACAAGGGTAATAAAATTAGAACATCAACAGCTTGTATTGAAAAACGTAATAAGGCCCTAGTTCTAGCAAGAATATATCAAACTAAAGCATTTGATCTATATACAAAAGCTGCTGAACAAAATGACGATTTAGCAACATATCGTCTTGCATTAATATTTACAGATGGAAACTTAATAAACCCTAAAGATGATACCAAAGCATTAATGTATTTGAAAAAAGCCGCTGAACTTGGTGAATTACGAGCTCAATATCTTCTTGGACAACGGTTTGCTAACGGAGATGGAGTAGAAAAAAATGATGAAGAAGCAAATAAATGGTTAAAGCAATCTGCAGATCAAGGATGTTGCGATGCACAATATGCTCTAGCACTAAGGTACCGTATAGGTTATGGTATTCAAAAAAACATAGAAGAAGCAAATAGATTAGATGCCCTAGCAGCTGAGCAAGACTTAAAAGCTGCTCAACCTAACCTTAGTTTAATACAAGATAGTCGCTATAGTACTAATGGCAAATTAAAAAAGATGCCAGGATATTCGGAACATGATGATAAGTTAGTAAAGACTATGGAACAAGTACTTAACGTTCTAAAGAAAACATCTAAAAAACAATCTGCTACAACTCTAAACTACTTACAACAAATCACTGAATCAGTAAAACAAGATACGCCTCTTAGCAGAAGAGGCCTCAAGTGCAAATATATATAGTTTAAGTTTTCCAGTTATATTTTCTATATCAATCTACTTTAATATGATCCGGAACTTTTATACCAAGCTCAGTTGCTTTTTTAAAATTAACATGAACTTCAGTTTGCCTTGGAAAAATAACTGGCATAGTATTCGTTTTTTCACCCTTTAAGACCCTAATAATTAATCCACCGGTTTGTTTACCAATTTCATATTGATTAACGCCTAATACTGCTAATGCTCCTTCATCAAGTAAATCTACATTACTACAAAATACTGGAATTTTATTCTTAGTACTAATATTGACAATAGATTTAAATGCCGACAAAGCAGTATTGTCATTGTTAATAAATACCGCCTGTACATGATGATCCATTAATGTATGCATAGCTTGAACAACATCTTCACTATTATTGATTGTAGCAACCATAAGCTGTAAATTTTTAACAGCTGCAATTTTTTTCATCATTTCTACTAAAATAACCGAATTAAGATTTGCCGGATTATAAAGGATCCCAACAGTAGAAAGATTTGGTAAGATTTTTTTAAATAAGTCAAAATGTAAGCTAGGATCAATATAACTAGAAACACCTGTTATCATAGAATCAGGACTATTGGGAATTTTTATCGATTTAAAATTCATTGGATCGGTTACGGAACTAAATACAATAGGGATCAAATTATTACCTCTAGTAGCTATCAACGCTTGGGTAGCCATAGTACCAATCCCAACCATAACTGCAGGTAGAGGATTAGCACTTACAAATTTTTTAGCTATTTGTGATGCTAGTAGATCCTGATCTTGAGCCGACTGAAACGTTACTTTAATATCTTTATTGCTTTGCAATAACTCCAAAATACCTCTTCTAGTAGCATTTAATGCTGGATGTTCCGCATTTTGTATAATAAGTACTAGTTTTTTTGCTCCTCCTGATGATTTCTTTGATCCAAACAAAGATCCCCAAAAAATTATTAATAAAAAAACCAAAATTACTCCGGCTATAATAATTAAATTCTTTTTTGGTAATTTAAATAATTTACTTATACACATTCTAATGATCCTTTATGTTCCAAGTTTTTTTGGTGATGTTACAGTTAATGTTGCTCCTTCTTCCATTTTAGCCGATTCAGACGGTTTTTTTGGTGATAAGTCGTATTCTTTATTATTATTTTTATCACAAAGCTTAACATTCTCTAGTGGAGGTTGGTTTTTTTGGCATGCTTCAACTAATTTTTTTAAAGCAGCTTCATCAAAATTACTAGCATCAATAATTAATGGTTTTTCTTCTGTAGGTTTAGGGTTAGATTTATTTAATGACATTTCTATAAGTTTTACTGCTATTTTTGCTTGTTGATCAGTAAATGTACCCTCATCACCTTTTTGAGTAGCCTGAGGGGGAAATGTTGCAGAATTTTTTTCAATAACCGCTAAATTTTGAGCCTTATCACCTTGTATATTAACACTACCATCGTTTTGTGTTACTTTTAGTCCTTCAGTAAATACGGAAGTATCACTAAAAATTTCATTTAAATTTTTTATATTAATACTCGGGAAAAAACAAGTTTCTTGTGCCATTTGATCCAATAAGCCTTTCTTAGGGCTAGCTGGGGATGGATTGTCAGATTCCGGATTTGGCTCAACATCTGCTGGTGCACTTGATGTTGGTAATTTTATTCCTAACTTTTTATGAATACTTTGTAAAAGCTGTTGAACATTAGTTTTTTCTTCAATATCTTCTGCTAAATTTGCGCGTAACGCTAATTGAAATCTGTCGGCAAGAAAATCTGGATTTTTTGGTGTACTTGTACCCTTTATACATTCACGTATGCTATCATCTGATTGCATACCTTGTACTAACATAGTAATATTTAAATTATTATCAGGAAATGCCTTGTTAAAATCTTTAATCGCTTCTGCAGCACATTGTGCCGATTCTTCTGGCAACACCTTAAATACCCCAATTCCTAGAGGAGGAATTGCTATAGATTTTACACCTTTATCTTTAGCTGCTTTTAAAGCATTTAAATACGCATTCTTTAATTTTTCTTTATTACCAGGATCTAAAGGTTGATACGGATGATCATGATTATCCACCGCAACAGCATGAATTATTTTTTTTTCGCCTCTTAGTGTAACATTGCCATCATCGTCGCTCGTAGCAAGCTTAAATGTTGCAGGATTCCCCTTATCATCTGTTACAAACCGCGCTTGACCAGTTAAATCATCTACTGATTCCGTCCAATGTTTACTCCAATCCTCAGCAAAATTTTTTGCTTGTCCTTTACCACCTTTTACTTTCTCGCCTAATTGAACTGCTCCAAAGATAGCTTTAGCTATCCCTCCCCAACCTCCCCCAGGTTTCTTTGGATCTGGAGCAAATCCTTTAGTATTAGCAGCTGCATTAACTATACATTCCGCATTAGTAGCCAACACACCTTGATCTGCTATAGTGATTGCTTGCTTAGATCCTGTTGGTTGTATTTTTTTTGGTGGTATTTGAGGCGGCATTTATCCCAACTTATTTCGTGCTCATTCCTTATTATTTTAATTAATACATTTCAGTATATATTAATTAAAAACACATAGCATAATATCTATATGCTAATAAACAATAATTGCCTTTTTTGTCAAACAGAACTTGCTATAAAATTTGGTACTTGTGAATTTTGTTATTCAAAATTACCATGGATTACTAATATTAAATATAGATGTGCTAAATGCCAAAAGGCTTTAACTTTTGAAGAACAAAATAAACAATCATTTTGTTCTAGTTGCCAAGAAAACGATAATAATTTTAATAGAATTTTTACAATTTTTGCATATCAAGATCCAATAAAAAAATTAATTTTAGATCTAAAATTTAAACAAAAATTAATATATGGTGATTTTTTAGGAAAAATTTTATCTAATTTTGTAATAGATAATTGGTACCGATACCATCCGCTGCCTACTACTTTAATACCTGTACCACTACATAAAGATCGATTACGATCTAGAGGATTTAATCAAGCATTTGAACTAAGCAAATATGTTACTAAAATGACAGCAATAAAAATTAATAATACCAGTTGTATAAGAACAAAAAATACTATTAATCAAGCTAGTTTATTAAAACATAAAAGAAATATTAATATTAAACATGCTTTTACAGCAACTACATTGCCATATAAACATATAGCTATATTAGATGACGTAATAACAACTGGAGGCACTATAAAAAGTTTATGTAAAGCCATTCTTAAACAAAACACTAATATAATTATTGATATATGGTGTATTTGTAGGGCTTAAAAAATATTCCCCCCTCTCTGTTTGTAGAGAGGGCAGGTAAGGCAAAATAAAAATCCTGGCGATACCTACTTTAGCAGGAAATTCCTACTATCATCAGCGCAGTATGAATTCACGTTCGAGTTCGAGATGGGATCGTGTGGTACCCATACGCTATAGTCACCAGGAAAAATTCGGTATACAACTTATTGCATAATAAAATACTTCAAGTTACATAGTCAAGACTCACGGTTAATTAGTACAGGTTAGCTCAACCCCTCACGAGGCTTACACACCCTGCCTATCTACGTTGT